>ONWQ01000242.1 GCA_900321565.1 uncultured Eubacteriales bacterium | reverse complement strand
AGAGACACATTGCCGGTCATAGCAATGTGTCCTTTTTCTGTTCTGTGCTAATCTTTTGTTGCGACAAAGCAGCTCAGAACAGGAGCCTTTGTATGAAAGATACTATCATAAAGTTATTCAATTTAGAACCTTCTGAACCGCAGGATATTGAGATAGTGAGCACGGACTTTTCGGTCAATGCCATCATCACACTTAAGGTCAAACGGCAATGTTGTCCTGTATGCGGATGCTCTACCAAACGGATCCATGACTACCGAAAAAGATCACTTACTCACGCCGTGATCAATGATGTTTACACCAACATCATCTTCAACCAGCGCCAGCTTTTCCTTACCGGAAAACTGCTTATCAGTTATTCCTTTTACTTCTGAACGTATGCACAAGATACGTTGTGCTCATGATACTGGACAGCAATACTACCATCATTGTCGCATAGGCCGCTCCTTTTGAGCCCCACCATTGTATGAAGAAGTAGTCTGCTATTATGTTTATCGTGCTTGAAATAATTGCTACCAACAAGTTGAACTTTAGCCTTCTTTGTGTCACCAGCAGATTCCCCGATATGATGCGGAATGTGCCTGAAACAAAGTAGTTAATTGCCAACAACCTGAAAACAGGGACTGCGTCCAGATAAGCAGCTCCGAACAGGATTTTTATGATAAACGGAGCTAATGCCACCAGAATAAGTGAGGTGCAGATGTTGAATGCTCCCAAACCCAGTATAAGCTGTTTATATTTATCCAGGCACCACTTTCCGTCATCCTTATGCTCTGCAAAATATGGATACACAAAAGTGATCATTGCTGCCGGTATGAACGTCAACGCGGTAGGGATCATCGTCGCGACCTTGTAGCTTGCAAGTATCGTTTCCTGCGGATCAACTATACCTATGATGAATACATCGATAAGGTACATTAGCTGCGACAATCCGTTATTCAGCATTGATATGAAGGATATCTTGAGAAGCGGCATTTTGTCCTCTGCAGGAATATCAGGGATACCCTTCTGTATCAGGTGGACATTAAATGCGAGTGTACTGACCAGCACAGTCACGATGTAAGCGGCATAATGTCCAATGACCAGCCCCATCTCTCTGAGAACTACAGCGCAGCCTGCTGAAACAATAAACAGAAGCAGCGTATTTGTGACCTGCAGCCTGGCAAATTCCTTATTCATCTTCTGCGAGCGCAGGAATGAATTTGTCATTGCAAACATAAACTGGAAAAACGGCAGCGCGCAAAGCGCGATCAGCAGTCTGCCTCCCCCGGCGATCTTCAACGGAGCAAAGGCTCCTATACAAAGAAGGAGTAATGCCGGCATTATGTTAATCTTCAAGCCCAGCCTTGTGCCGTAATTACATATCCTCTGTCCGTACTCGGCATCTCCGCTGTGCTCACTTGCCAACTGGAGCATACCCGATTCCAGACCCATGCCGTTACACAGGAGGATGATGCAGTATATATTCCACGCATATGTAAATGCGCCATATTCAGTTTTAGAAAGGATCCTTACCAGCACAATACTGCTGGCAAAAGCTATAACTTTATTTATAGCGCTGCTTCCGAAAATGTGGAAGAATCCTTTTTTAAAGAGTTGCTCTATCTTTAATCTCATCAATTATATTTCTATTTACTCAGCAGAACAGTCAATTCCTGTAGAAGCTGTCCTGCATTGCTTTTGGCATCAAAACGCTGTTCCCAGGTTTTGAATGCATTCTTTCTATATTCTGCCCTCTGTTCTTTAGTAAATCTGTAATAATTTTCGATAGCGGTTCTAATTTCACTGGTGTTCGGGTCTGTTTTCAGTAAGAACCCATTGCAGCCATTCTCAATTATTTCAGGAATACCTCCGGCATTTGTTCCTATGCATGGAACGCCAAGAGAAAGAACTTCCTGCATCGAAACCGGGGCTCCTCCCTCTGTCGCTGAGGTAGTGATGAACAGCCACGGCTTTATCTCTTTGTAAGCCTCGATCAGCTCTTCATTATCTAAAAAACCGGCAAAAAAGTACTCAACGTTTTTCTTATTTCCCAGCAAGTCCGATGCCTGGTTTTCAAGGTCTTCTCTGCATGGACCATACTACGTTTATTTTATTATTAACAAGTCTCTTTTTTCAACATAGTTCGCAGTTTCTTTAGATTATTGTCTACATATATATAGATATATAGCGAAATGCAAACAGGAAGACTGAAAGCCTCAATGTTTCCGTCTTCCTGTATTATTATTGCTTTGCAGATTTAGTATTTTAGGATTTCTACGACCGACCTGCAGGCAGTGTTGTTTTATTACATCTATTCTTTTACTTTGCCAGAATTGCCGCTCCTCCCGACAAGTCGAAAATCTTTCTGGCATTCGCATCACTGATCAATTTCGGGCCTCCAAGGATGACTCCCATCTTTATGCTGTTTGCTTTTGCATATTCCTCACTCGCGGCAGCTTTTGTATTGGCTGCAAGAATCAGCGGGCTTTTCATACTGTATGCAAGAGAGCCCCCGCACAAGCCGTCCGGAAAGTTTTCACCGTAAGCAAGCACTGCCGAACCCGGTTTATTAAAGAACTCCTTGGCTACATTAGTCGATGTTTCATATCTTGTTTTTCCGCTTATTCTGATTGTCTCACCAATTACCCGGATTTCGGCTTCTATGTCGGTATTTACAGCACCCGTTCCTCCGATGATATAAAACTTCTTTCCTTTCAAGGAAGCCAGGTATTCCTTTTGATCATCCTGAATGCTGTCTTTTACCAGGATGATTGGTCTGCAGGTTGCTGATGCCGACAAACTGTCTGCAAAGCCCGTACCACTGCAGATCATGTACTCGTCTGCGTCTCCGGCATACTTTACTGCTTCTTTAAGGATCTCTATATTTGTTTCATATCTCGTAGCTCCGGAGAGCCTGTTTAAAGTGAATCCATCAAGGCCTGCTACAGCCTTATCCGGAACCACTGCACTGCCGCCCAATAAATATACTGTTCCTCCTTTAGCAAGGTTCTTCTGAACATAATCTTTGACAGCTTTGATATGGCCATTATTGTCATCTACAAGAAGTATTGGCGCATTTCTTATACAGGACAGATAACTCCCTGCCAGTGCATCTGCATAGTTGGTTCCACAAGCCAGAATCACAGAATCAAATTTTTCTATTCCGAGTTCTGCCTTGAACGCATCCGCTGCTTTGAGAGAGGTCTCATATCTGGTATTGCCATAAATCCTGTAAACATCACAATTGCTCTGAGCAAATCCTTTACTCATGATCTTTTTGTCGAACCATGCTGCGCGATTTTTCATCCACTCCAGATCTGTTTCATAGTTTTCTTCCAGTGTCGCCTCAAGGTAATATGATCCCAGACAGTCATTGAAATCCCATATCATATAGTTCATGGCAGCAGAAGCTGCAAGCTCTTCTTTCATGGCTTTGTATGGCTTGAGATAATTACCCGATTCGGTTCCCAGAAGATTCTCATAAATAATTGGCCTCATCTCGTTCTTATAAACTTCCTGGAGTTTTCGACGGAATGAAGGTAACCCAAAAAGCTGATCCCCCAACGGCTGTTCGTCACCCGCTGCAAACCATTTATTATAGTCTCTGACTTTTTCTCTTATCCTCAGAGAAGAATCGCAGTCCCAAACCGGGCCCGCATAAAGAAGATTTTCCCCCTCAGGCTTATATACGAACGTCGATGATGTCCAGACGTCATTGTTTGCGAACCACTCATTTACAAGAAAGTACTTCGCAAAGGAATCCACGTCGATATACTTTGACAGTTCCTCGCCGTCCTTATTGCCCCTCCGTGCTTTGACCACATAATTATACATATCAGTAAAACAACTGCTTATGTACTCGATCATGTTCCCGGAGTTGTATTCCGGGGATTTGACAACGGCATAGGCCAGTCCGTCATATTTGAACCAGCTTTTTTCCGTATCATAATAAACGCTGTCCAATTCCAGAAGATATCCTCCGCTTATGTCTTCCGGATCATTCATGCCCCCTTCATATTTGACCTCTCTGCCTTTGGAATTGTTAGCCTTCACTTCCTCAAGCTCATCCAGATCCACATCAGGATTTGCCTTTTCGACGGCCTTATCCAGGTCATTGATTTCTACCCTTCCCTCGCCAACCTCGGCCTTCTCGCAGAGATAATATGATCCCCGGTACTCTCCGTCATAGTATAAATCGACCGGTCTACCCTCTGTGCAGCAGTCAATCCCAAGCTCTTTGCCAAAGTTGTAGATCATATAATTGCGTATAAGCGTCGGATCGAACGGATTAGCAAGAAGAATCCATTTCTTTGCCTTCTGACTGCCTTTTCCAGGGTCCAGAAGGTCTGCCTTTTTGTCGAGCTTGATCTGATAAGATTTCTTGTCTGTGAAATCCCATGTAGTGTTGCCTCTTCCCTTTAAAGCATCGACTTTCCCATGATATATCTGTTTGAAGTTTTCATCAAACATGTAGACTTCGCCCGGCGCCTTATTGTCTTTGGATGTATGTACATATTCGATCCCCTTCTCTGCATCTGAACTGAAGAAGTGAAGAGAGGCGATGTTTGCACTCTGCATTGTCTGGTAGGAAATGCCTTCTCCCGGAGTGTTCTCTGTGTTTTCTTCTTTAACACCGGAAGGCAGGAAGAAGTATGGTTCTCCATCCACGTTCACTGCCTTAAGAAGGATCGAGGCTTCTGAGCCTGAAGGCCTCAGATCCATCTTCAAAGCATCGTTCTCTCCTTCTGCGAATACCACGGAAGCAGACATCAAAAGAGTAAGAAAGAAAACGATCGCGATTTTCAGAACACTAATGCTTTCATGCTTATCCATTGTACTTTCCTTATACTCTTAGTTTATAACAACATCAGATGGCAGTCCGAGTATCGCTCTGGCCCCGGCATCGTTTATAAGTGTCGGTCCTCCGAGAATGTCCCCGCTGAATATGCCAACAGAATCTGTATAGGCATTCGCAGCCTTTGTCTTGCCGTTGGCTGTAAGGATCAGAGGTCCGCCCATGCTGTTAGCCAGAGGTCCGCCGCAAAGACCGTCAGGGAAATTCTCTCCATAAGCAAGTACTACGACAGACGGATTGCTGAAGAAGGTCCTTGCCACATTGGTCGAAGTTTCATATCTTGTTGCCCCTCCGATCCTGGAAGTCCTGCCAAGTCCCGCAAAGACCTTTTCCATTCCGGAATTAACTGCTCCGGTACCGCCGATCACATAGAATCTTTTGCCTTTAAGGGAGTTGATGAAATCCTTCTGGCTGGCCTGAACGCTGTTCTTTACCAAAATGATTGGCTTTCCTGTTGCCGACGCAGATAAACTGTCCGCAAAGCCGTCACCGCTTGCGACCAGATATACATTCTCTTCGCCTGCATATTTTGCTGCTTCCTGAAGTATCTTGATATTGGTATCATATCTGTCCTTACCGCCAAGCCTTGTTACAGCGTATCCACCGAGTCCTGCAACTGCAGCGTCAGGAACCACGGCAGGACCGCCCAGAATGTATATGGTGCCGCCGTTCTTAAGATTATTCTTAATATAGTCCTGAACCTGGTTTATATGATCCTGTTTGTCATCAACAAGGAGGATCGGCGCCTTCCTGACACTGGCCAGGTAACTTCCTGCCAGGGCATCAGCGAAGTTGGTGCCGCAAGCCAGGATAACGCTCTCAAATTTATCAACGTCAAGTTGTTTCTTATATGCGTCCGCAGCCTTAAGGCCCGTATCATATCTTGTGCTGCCGTAAATTCGCACGGCTTCTGTGTTTGGTGCCTCAGAAGGATCTGCTTCCTGAGGCTCAATGTTTTCATCCGTCCAGTACTTATTCCAGTTATATCCGGAATTTGTCGCTTTCATTAAATCCTTATATGAATTAGCATTCGGATCTATGTACTTCAGATATCTGGTTGAATAAATAAAGCTCAGATTTGTATCAACGTACTTCCATACTTCAGCAGAAGGTTTTTCCGTTCCGTCCTTTTCAGCCAGACCAAGCTGGTAGCTGCCTCCGGTGTTCTGGTCATGATACTCAAAGTATGCGACCTCATTGATGCAAGGAACGCATGCAGCGCGATAGTACATCATCGCTATAGACGCAGCCTGCTCCATTGTTGACAGCTCATAATTCTCAGAAGATACCTTGGACTTATCACTGTTGCAAACGCTTCCCTCTGTTATGGATACAGTTCTTGTCGTTCCCTTATATTGGTTGACCGGTCTCTCAAGATAGATCTGGTACAGTTCCAGGTTTACCGCTGTGATAAACGGAGAAGTGTCAGCATTTCCGGTAATCGGGTGCGCATTGGGATTTCCGGCCAGAGAAGGCTTTGGATCAGTCTTGACAGGATTGCTTGAGGTAGTCACGATAGGATAAGGGTGAACAGCAAGACCCCAGTTGTAGTCTCCTCTGCTCCCCTCATTCCTGACCAGCCAGTCCACCATCTCCTTTGGCGCATACGAGTTATACCTTACCGTGGACCTGTTACCGGAACGAAAGCCATTACTGATGAGATTGTTTTCAGCCCAGTTATGAGTCAGCGAAATGAGGACCTTAGCGCCGGAGTTGTACTTTTTAACAGCCAGATCGGCAAGCCTGAAAGTTCTGGCATACTCTTCCATAAAGGTGTCGAAATCAGCCCTTTGGTACTGTCCGTTAACCTTTCCCGGCTGAATAAGATACCAGTCATATGTAAAATCTATCTCGTTGCCGATAATAAACTGGTCAACAAAACACGTATCCTTATCAGAGTATCTGTTTGCCAGAAATTCCATGGCAGCGATCCAATACTTATGCCCCAATGGGTTGGAGGTGTTGAATCCCAATGTCTGGGTATCTGTGCCGTTTGTAGGATAGCGCAAGGCTGAAGGATAATTGCTTCCTGCCGATCTTACCCAGGTGATGAGGACCAACGAAACATTGATACCGTTACTGGTATATGGGGAGATCTGTCTGTCCTTGGAAGCTACATAGTCTGCATCAAAGTAGAAAGTCTCGCCGTTAGAAGTAAACTTGATGGCGTTTTTGCCGCTGTTATCGATTGGATTGCCATTGGCGTCCTCGTTGGCATAAATCGTTTTGCCGATATCCCAGTTGATGACCGTGTTCCCTGTCCCGAACTCAAGGGCTTTGTT
>ONWQ01000269.1 GCA_900321565.1 uncultured Eubacteriales bacterium | reverse complement strand
CGCTTTGCACTGAGCTCCCGCACCATGGATGTGCGGCCGATCGCTCAGCTCCTCAAGAATCGCTTCGGCGGAAATGGTGGTGGTACAGCAGACATGGTTCAGGGTATTCTCACGGCTGTGGATGAAGAGACTCTGAGACAAACGCTTCAGACCTGCCTGCCAAACGCGGTATAGTCTGCAGCACTGCAAACCGTTCTGCGTTCGTCTATGTATAGACTTTGCATCTGCATTTATGAAAGAACATGAAAAATGCATTCTATGCTGACCTGTAACTGTCTGCACAATTGACAACCCGGTACCTCAGTGCTAAGCTTTGCCCGTTTTCACAGACGTGTGAACCCACTTCAATCCATCGATCAGGAGGTAAGGCACATGCAGAAGCTGTACTGCAGGATATTGTACTGCAAGTGTATGTATATGCCATTGCCTTGTGCTGCTGCATAATGAACAGTAGACTGAGCGTCTGGATATGCATTCTGTAATGTAACGCAAGGCTTTGATATTCACATGTCAGGCCTTGCGTTTTTTGTGGGGGAGGGTATGAAAATGAGCGTGTTACAGGATCATCTTACGGAATGGTTCCAGACCATCCACCAGCATCCTGAACTCGGCATGCAGGAGTTCCGCACAACAGAGCTGGTAAAGCAGGTACTGAACACCCATGGTATCCGGCAGCTTGCCCTGCCGCTGGAAACCGGTGCCATTGCTGTACTGGGCCATGACGGCGGACCAACCATCGGGTTGCGTTGTGATATGGACGCATTACCTATTGAAGAAAGCACCGGGCTTCCTTATGCATCCCGGACGCATGGTGTCATGCATGCCTGTGGACATGACTTTCACACAGCCGTCATGCTGGGTGTTGCCCTCTGTCTGAAAGCACGCGAGTCTGCACTCGCAGGAAAGGTCAAAATTGTCTTCCAGCCAGCCGAAGAGACCACGCAGGGGGCTTTTGCCATCACCAGAACCGGTCTGGTAGACGATTGCAATCTGTTTCTCGGCCTTCATACCTATCCCGGTTTCCAGCCCGGTACACTTGGCATCAAATCAGGGCCTGTGATGGCTGCCGTTGACTGGTTCTCCATCCGTCTTCATGGCAGGGGCTCACATGCTGCTCAGCCACAGAAAGGCATTGATCCGATCCCGGCTGCCTGTGCCACAGTCACTGCACTCCAGACGCTTGCGAGCCGATTCAGCAATCCTTTCTCGCCGGTCCTGTGTTCCGTAACACGAATTGAAGGCGGTACTGCAAGGAATGTCATTCCTGAGTCATGTCTTCTGGAGGGCACAGTCCGAACCATGGACCCACAGGTCAGGTCAGAGATCAGAGAGCACTTCATGCGCCTTGTCACTGAAACGGCCCGTGCATATGCCGTAAAGGCTGAGATTGACTGGTCATCCGGACCACCGGCACTGATCAATGACCCATCACTGTGTACCCTCGCGCGTACCATTGCACAGCAGCAGGGTCTCAGTGTGGATATACAGGAGGATACGCTCGGTGGAGAAGACTTCAGCGAGTATCTCGTTTATCCTTCAGTCCGGCCAGGCCTGTTTGTGCGCATTGGCACCGGTGGTAACTATCCGCAGCATCATCCCCGGTTCACAGCAGACCCGTCCGCGCTCGAAAGCGCAGTTCACTTCTTTACTTCGATGGCAGAGGCCTGTCTTGCAAAGGCCTGACCATAGATTTTGTATCCTGGAGGTGTGTTCCTTTTGCATCGTTTCATTTCTCTGATTGCTCTGACACTGGTTGTCACACTGGGGATCGGAATGGTTCCGGTCTCTTCTGCCGAGCCCACTGCACAGACCGTTAATATGGCCGTTACTCAGACCCTTGAGACCCTGAACCCGCTGGCTATCTCTTCCACAGAGGTATCCAAGTACGCCATGGGGCTCACCTTTTACCCGCTGGTTGAACTGAATCAGAACCTGGAATTCGTTCCTCAGCTGGCTGACTCCATCACCACTCAGGACAATCGTACCTTCACAATCCATCTGGACGAACGCGCAGTATGGTCTGACGGCACTCCCGTCACAGCCCGGGATGTGCTGTTCACTTTTCTGGTCATGACCAGTCCGGAATGCATCAATGCATCCATGATGTTCTATGCCATTGAAGGTGTCAGTGATGATGGCACCATGCCGGAAGGCGCCACAGAAATCCCCGGCATACAGATTCTGGATGACAAAACCCTGTCTATTACGACCAAGTGGGATATGGCACTGTATACATTTGAGAATAATTTCGGCCGCTATATCCTGCCCGTCCCGGAGCATGTACTGAAAGATGTTCCCCGGAGCGAATTGCTGACCCACTCTTTCTTTATCCATCCGACCGTCATCTCAGGTCCTTATTTCATTACTGATTTCGACCTGAACCATTATGTGCATTATAAAGCGAATGATCAGTTCTTCCTTGGTAAGCCGAATATCGAATACCTGAACATCAATGTCACAGCACCCTCTCAGTTGCTGGCCGGACTCCAGACCGGCGAAATCGATCTGGTTCAGCAGACAACCGCTGATATTCCCATGGATGACTATGATGCAATCCGTGCTTTGCCAGGTATCACTCCAGTGGCCGGAACGCCTGTTACCAATCAGTCTATATTCTTCAATGTGGAAAAAGTTCCTGATGCACGTATCCGGCGTGCACTGCTGCTTGGCATGGACCGTGAAATGATCCTGCATGAACTGATCCATGACAACGGTGAGATCGTGGATGCTTACCTGTGCTCTTCCAGCCCCTATTACAGCCCTGACCTCGGTGTGACTCCCTACGACCCGGAAGCAGCAAAAGCCCTGATTCAGGAGGCTGTTGCCGACGGTGCCGACCCGCATCTGACCTGGCACTGCAATTCCGGTGACTCTTCGTTTGTTCAGGCCATTGAATACTTTGCCGCAGCTTTCGAAGAACTCGGCCTGCAGATTGAAATCCGTACAGTCGATCTGGCCACACTCATGACTGTCGCAGACAGCGGTGATTTCCAGATTATGAGTGTACAATACACATATGCTCCCGTTGATCCCTATACAGATATGGTATGGCTCATGAGCTCCGATGGATGGACCCGTTATTCGAACGATACGGTCACTGCTGCACTGGATGAAACACAGTCTCTTGTGGATCCGGCTCAGATCACAGAGCAGTTTCTCGAAGCACAGAAACAGATAGTTCAGGACTGCCCCATGATTTCAGCCTATGTATTGTCCGCTCTTGGCGCTGTAAGCAATCGACTTGAAGGCGCTGTTCCGGATGTTTTCGGAACCTGGGTTAATGTTCACGAATGGACTGTCCGCTGATACAGTTTTTCCCGCCGGCATGGGAAGGTCTCCCATGCCGGCCCGGATACCGAGCAGACGGCATACACTGTATACCGTCTGCTCGGTATCTGTCTTCATTTAAGGAGTCATGTATGGAGCCATTGCTACAGGTTCTGAATCTGGATGTGGGTTTTCATTCCGGTACCACCCGGAGAAATGCAGCCAGTCAGGTCAGCTTTCAGATATATCCCGGAGAAGTGCTTGCGCTTGTCGGAGAATCCGGTGCCGGGAAAAGTGTTACCGCGCTTTCTCTTCTCCGTCTGCTTCCCAAGAATGGCTACGCCACCGGAGACGTTCTGTATCACGGACAGAATCTCCTGACCATGAGCGATTCTGAACTCGACCGTATTCGTGGTGCCGAGATTTCCATGATCTTTCAGGATATCATGAACAGCCTGAACCCGGTATTCACCATTGGCCGGCAGATCGCAGAACCGATGCGTACTCATCTTGGTTTGTCCAAAGAACAGGCTTTCAGCCGGACAATCAGCCTCCTGGAAAAAACCGGGATCCGCAATGCCCGGCAGGTAGCATTCCAGTTTCCGCATCAGCTTTCCGGTGGTATGCGTCAACGCGCAATGATTGCCATGGCCCTCGCCTGTAATCCCAGGCTGCTGATTGCCGATGAACCTACAACCGCACTCGACGTAACCATTCAGCTGCAGATCATGCGCCTGCTCAGGCAACTGCGGACAGAAATGAATATGGCACTGCTTCTGATTACCCACGATCTTGGAATTGTCGCAGAGACTGCAGACCGAATTCTTGTAATGTACGCAGGGCAATGCATAGAAAGCGGTACCGCTGAAGCCGTTCTTACACAGCCTCTGCATCCTTATACCCAGGCACTGCTCCGCGCAGTCCCACCCATACGCGGTGCTGCCAGCCAGCGGCTGTATGCAATCCCGGGCAGTGTACCGGAGACATACGATACCCTGGACGGATGCCGCTTCCGTGCGCGCTGTCCCTATGCTCCGGACTGCACTTCTGCTCTGCACGATCCGGGAATGCTGGAGCTTGCCCCGCAGCATCTGAGTCGATGTCCTTATCTGGCAGGAGGGAACCGGCATGACTGAAACGCCATTGCTTGAAGTGCATAACCTGACCAAGACTTTTTTCGGCCGTCATCATCGGAAACTGCTCGCCGTGGACAATGTTTCCTTTGCCATACACCGCGGTGAGTCATTCGGGCTTGTCGGGGAAAGCGGATGCGGGAAAAGCACAGTCGCACGTCTGATCATGGGACTGGAACAACCGGACAGCGGGGAAATTATACTGAACGGACAGCATATCCATACCATGTCCGAACGTGCGTTGCGCCCTCTGCGCATGCATTATCAGATGGTATTTCAGGACGCTGCATCCAGTCTCAACCCAAGACGCCGGATTGCTGAAATACTGGCTGACCCGATCCGCCAGCATCACTTGCTTCCTGAGGCACAGATCCCGGACCGGGTTGCCGAGATCCTGGAAACAGTGGGGCTGCAGCCGGATATGGCTTCCCGGTATCCACACGAGTTCAGCGGTGGACAGAAACAACGGATCTGCATTGCACGGGCACTGGGATTACAGCCGGACCTTCTGGTGCTGGATGAACCGGTTAGCGCGCTGGATGTGTCCATTCAGGCACAGATCCTGAATCTTCTCCGTGATCTGCAGCAGCGCCTGCATCTGACTTACCTGTTTATCGGGCATGGATTGGGCGCTGTGCGATATATATCCGACCGGATGGCTGTGATGTACCTCGGCAGGATTCTTGAGACAGGTCCGTCAGAAACACTCTTTACTCATTGCCTGCATCCCTATACTCTGGCACTTCTTGACGCATCCCCGTCCGCCCGGTATGCTGACCGGAACCGGAACCGCGTCATTCTCAGGGGTGAGATCGAATCCCTGCCGGCTTCCGGCTGTCCGCTCCTGCACCGTTGTCCCGCCGCAGCTGATGCCTGTGCGCACCAGCTTCCGGTTCTGCATGAAATCACGCCCGGGCACTCTGCTTCGTGTACCCGCGCTGAATTGCTTCGGAGGTGAACCCATGCTGAAATACTTTCTCCGAAAGCTTCTGCTTGCACTTCCTGTCCTACTGGGTATAACCATTATTGATTTTCTGATCATGAACTGTGCCGGCAGCCCTCTGGACATGATGACCGGTCCCCGTATGACTGCCGCAACCAAAGCTTCCCTGGCAGCCCGGCTCGGCCTTGACAGGCCGCTCTGGCAGCAGTATCTGTCCTGGCTTCATGAGATCCTCCACGGAAACTTCGGCTATGCATACAAAAGCAACCAGCCGGTTCTCGAACTGATCATGTCCCATCTGTCTCCTACTCTGCTGCTCATGGGTGTATCACTGATTGTCGGCCTTGCTCTTGCCGTACCTCTGGGTGTATACAGTGCGGTTCACCGATATGAAAAGCAGGATTATGCGCTGGTATCCCTTTCGTTCCTGACATCCAGCATACCAGGTTTTTTTCTGTCCATGCTCCTGATCTATTTCTTTACGGTGCGCCTTGGATGGCTGCCTTCCGGTGGTATGGTTACGGCCGGAACCGGGGGTGGATTTCTTGACCGCCTCCGTCACCTGATCATGCCGGTGCTTGTTCTGTCCATACCGATTGCCGCATCCAACATGCGCTATATCCGTTCCTCTGTACTGGAAATACTGGAAACCGATTACATGCGCACAGCCACAGTCAAAGGGATCGGGCATCGTCTGGTCATCTGGCGTCATGGCATGCGCAATGCGCTTCTGCCCATTGTCACAGTCATCGGTATGCAGATTCCCGGTCTGTTCGGAGGTGCCGTAATTGTGGAAAAAATCTTCAACTGGCCCGGGCTGGGCCTTCTGACCATGGACGCTGTCATGACACGCAACTATCCACTGATCATGGGTATCTGTCTGCTTTCTGCAGTGGTCGTGCTGCTCTGCAATCTGCTGACTGATCTGATCTACGGGCTGGTCGATCCCACGATCCGTTACTGAGGAGGTGCTTCTTTGCAAACCTCTGCCCTGCAGGCTTTTCTCGGCCGCTTCAGGCGGCACCGGATGGCTGTGATCTGCCTTTATCTTCTGGTTTGTATGGTTGCAGCCTGTCTTTTGGGTCCGTTTCTTTCGCCTTACTCTCCCACCACAAAGTCGGGAGGATTCTCCGCACCACCGGACGCACAGCATATTCTGGGAACAGACAAGATTGGCAGAGACCTCTTTACCCGCCTGCTGCACGCAACCCGGATCTCACTCGCTGTCGGACTGCTTGCAACTCTGATCTCCACCTTCATCGGGATTTTCCTCGGCCTCGTTTCCGGATACTTCGGCGGCCTGGCTGACCGCCTTCTGATGAGCCTGACCGATATGGTCATGTCTTTTCCCTATATCCTTCTCATTCTTGTCGCAGCTGCCATTTTTGAGCCCGGCTTCACGTCCATGGTCCTGATCCTCGGCTTTGTAAACTGGCCCGGGGTTGCACGTCTTGTCCGCGGCAATGTGCTGAGTCTGAGAAATACCAACTTCATTCAGAACGACCGTACTGCCGGAATGAAGCCTGCCTATATCCTGTTCAGGGAAATCCTTCCCAACACAATGGCTCCTGTCCTGGTCTATGCAACCAGCGTGTTTGCACTCTCCATCCTTGATGAAGCCGCGCTCAGTTATCTGGGCATGGGGGTACAGCCTCCGTCTCCCTCCCTCGGAAACCTGCTTTCCGGTGCTGAATCCTTGTCCGTTCTTACTGGCAAGCCCTGGATGTGGATTCCCGCCGGCTCCGTGATTATACTGCTCGTAGTCTGCATTAATTTCATCGGTGACGCCATGCGCGATGCCATGGATCCCCGCAATCTTGCATAAACTCGGAAAGGGAGTATCATGAAAAACCGTCTGAATTACCAATCCTCGGAGTATGACTGTGGCCCCACTTCCCTGATCAATGCCATTCGTTTTCTGTTTGAACGTGAAGAAATTGATCCACACCTGATCAAGGGGATCTGGAACCTGGCCAATGACACATTCAATGATGCCGGAGAACTTGGTAAGCATGGAACCTCCATGGCTGCCGCCTGTTATATTTCTTCCTGGATCAACGGTTATGCCAGAGGCTGGAAGTTCCCTGTCCGGACCGAGTACCTCAGTGGCATGTCTGCCATTGTCGGCCCGGGGTCTGTCATTGAGGAATGTCTGGAAAAAGG
>ONWQ01000444.1 GCA_900321565.1 uncultured Eubacteriales bacterium | reverse complement strand
TTGCTCTCAGATACTTTCTGAAATCCGGAAGATACTCTCTGACCGCTGTCCACAGTGCATCCAGTGTTTCTCTGTCCATCCTGCTGTCAGCCAGTGTCATATCCAGAACAGATTCATATCCTCTTGCCCTTGCCAGCGTTCTGGCTTCCATTTTGATGCTGTTCAGGCAGTAGCTCATGGGGATCTCCACTGATGGATACGCTGCAATCTCGGCTTCATAGGCAGCTTTCCGGACTTCCGGATCAGGATCATATGCCATGCCCCGGACTGCAGCCAGCGGAAGTTTCTGATCCTTGTAAGCCACCAGCATGGTTGAGTCCAGTTTGTCCCTGAGCTGACTGAACGCGTTGCCACCGGACAGCTGCATTTCAAGTATCCATGGCTCTATTGCTTCCGGGATCAGATGCTGTGCTTTCTCCTTCATCTCATGCAATGCAAAGGATACTTTCTGCAGCTTCTCAGACGCACCTATTAGAGCATCCAGGTCCTGAATCCCAGCAACAAAGCGTTCGATATTTGAAAACGCCAGCTGCATGCTTGTGTCTGCCATCATCAGCTGATCCATGGCAGCATTTGCCTGTTCGTTTGTGGCATCAACCGCCAGAGTGCAGGAAATAAAACTTCCCAGACGGTCCGTTTTTCGATTGATCTGTTCACTGCAGTCCAGAAGCTTTTCCAGTTTGGTCAGATTATCCATTGCCGTATCTGCCAGGATGGACTCCAGCAGTTTTGTATCATTACCAAGAGATGACAGATCCTTACGGAATCCTTCATCATCAAACCCGGGGTACAGATAAGTAAGATCCCATTGATCCTTAGAGCTGACTGACTGTTTCACTTTCTTTGCCTCCGTTTTCATTTCGCTTTCTGGATCATACATGATCCAGGGCTGATTGTAATCTTTTCCCGCGATGATCACTGCCGCTGTGCTTCGTCCTATGACATAAGTGCCTTGACTCCAAAGTTGGATCACCGCTTGACAGGCCGCACGCTTCTTTATATGATCTTTCTACAAGGACTGTCCGCGAATTCGATTACGCCCTGGCAAGGGTCTCGCTTGCAGTCTGTATAGCGGTTCCATTCCAGAACCGTCTAACCGTATTCTATCAAGGAAAGGAGTATCTTTTATGGAAAAATACGAATGCCCGTGTGGCTATGTGTACGATCCTGAAGTCGGCGATCCTGAGGGTGGTATTGCCCCCGGCACCGCATGGGAAGATATCCCTGAGGATTGGGTATGCCCGGTCTGTGGCTTGGGTAAGGACGCATTTGTTGTTGCGGAATAATCCGAAAAAGACAGCCTCGGCGCTGTCTTTTTTCATGCCTGTTTCCTGGCGATATCATTCGTATCCATCTGATGACGGTATACTACCAGCTTCTGATAAAGGAACTCGGTCACAAAATTGATCAGCATATTGATTGCCTGCACAATCCAGTCATGAACACCCGCATCGGATAAGGCCTGTCCCCACCAGCTCGACAAAGGTGTAAACACCAGGTAATACAGAGCAACCAGCGCCATACTCTTCCCGATGTTCGCATCGGACCGGAACGTATATCGTCTGTTGAACGTAAAGTTCCACAGAACACTCAGAACAAGACTCGGCAGATAACTCAGCCAGTATGCCTCAAAATGCAGAACATCATGAAACAGTGCAAAGCTGAGAACCTGTATTATGCCTGCCGAGATTGAAAACAGCGTAAACTTGACTGCGCGCCAGACTTCCGTCCTGTCTTTCTTTGTCTGATTCTGACTCAACATAATCACTCCCTGTATTCTGTATCTGTCTGATCCTGCTGTCTTCCGTGTGTTACTCGCCAGTCTTTGCGCAGGGTCCTGAGCGCTTCGTTCTCCAGTCGCAAATGGTGCAGAAAACTTCTTGTTTCCGGATTCTCAAGCAGAATCCTACCACATTCCTCAATGGTTTCCCGGAATTCCGGTCTTACGCCCTGTACGCCTGACGGCACAAGCGGACAGACATAACGCGCGCGCTCATCCATGTATGCCCGTACGCTGTCCTGGTCTTCCATGGGCAGCAGCGGAAACATCCGGCAGGAAAGCGGACGTTCCTCACGGTCACACTCTCCCGTACAGATGATCAGAAGGTCCTGGCCCGCCTTTTGGATCTTCCACTCTGGTTTTCCTTCATAAAGAGCCTGTTCACCAGGGAACAGAAGCATACCGGTTTCTTCAGCTTCCATGGGACGGCAGCAGGCTGCACCGCATATACGTCCACAATCCGTACACAGTGGTGTAACCTTTTCCAGTTTTTTTCTGCATATACTGACCGCTTCTGTTGCGTTCACTGGCAGCCCCCCTTTCACAGCCCTGAGAATCATAAAAAAAGGCATGTTCTGTGTCAATAGGCCAAAAACGGTTCAGAAAGCACCGGATTGGATATTGACGGGGATTCCATGATCTGTTAGCATTTGCCGGATTCTCATTCAAAGGAGGAAGCTATTAATGAAGCAGGAACGTTCTGAAATGCTTGGCACCATGCGGATGTCACGACTGGTACCTACTATTTCCATTCCGGTCATGATCTCCATGCTGGTTCAGGCTATGTATAATGTTGTCGATTCCATATTTGTAGCCCGGTATGATCCCAATGGTCTGACTGCTGTCAGTCTTGCCTACCCGATTCAGATGCTGATGGTTGCGCTCTCGGTCGGCATGGGCATCGGTATTTCCAGTCTCATCAGTCGGAAACTGGGTGAACGCGCAGCCAGTCAGGCACGAACTGCAGCCTGGAACGGTCTGTTCGTTCTGATTGCGGGGTTTGGCCT
>ONWQ01000241.1 GCA_900321565.1 uncultured Eubacteriales bacterium | reverse complement strand
TCATCCTTTCACAGACCCGATCATGACACCCTTCAGGAAGTATTTCTGCGCAAACGGGTACAGAAACATGACCGGTGCCGAGGCTATCACAATCAGAGAATACTTCATCAGTTCAGCCCGCGCTTCCATGCGTTCCATGGTCGCGCTGTCCATGGCCATTTTGGCATTATACGTATTGGTGATCAGGATCTCGCGCAGGAACAGCTGCAGCGGGTACTTGGAGCGGTCATCCAGATAAATGAACGCATTGAACCATTCGTTCCAGTGCCGGACTGCATAGTACAGGGAGATCACTGCGAGGATCGCCTTGGAAAGCGGCAGCACAAACGAGAAGAAAAAGCGTGCATCGGAGCATCCGTCCACCTGTGTGGCTTCCAGCATTTCCTCCGGGATGTTCGTCTGTATGAATGTCCTGGTGATGATCATGTTATAGACACTGATCGCTCCTGGCAGCAGCATGGTCCAGATGGTGTTCATGATGCCCAGTTTCTGGATCAGAATATAGTTCGGGATCAGGCCGCCGTCAATGAACATGACCAGTGAAAAGAAGAACATGAATGCATTCCTGAACGGCAGTGTTTTTCTCGCCAGCGGATAGGCACAGATCATGGTCATGGCCACATTGATCACTGTGCCCAGGACGGTATAGATGATCGTATTCTTATATCCGACCAGGACATCACTGTACTCGAATACTGCCTTATAGCCCTCCGTACTGAATCCCACCGGCCAGAGCAGTACACCATGCCCTGCAATCCGGTTCGGGTCCGAGAAGGAAGACGAGATCACAAACACCAGCGGGTACAGAACGATCAGCAGGATCAGGGTGCAGATGATGTTTACGATCAGATAGTAGATTCTGTCCGAATGCGACAGTTTCACGGCATGCCTTGTAACCTCTGCCGGGCGTGTCTTCATACTGCTCCCTCCTCTCAGAACAGGCTTGTATCACTGAGCTTTTTGGTTATGGTGTTCACGCTCAGGAGCAGCACAAGGTTCACGACGGAATTGAACAGGCCGATGGCCGTGGAGAGTGAGTAATCACTGCCTGAGGTCAAACCCACCTTATAGACATAGGTGGAAATGGTTTCCGACAGGCGCAGGTTAATCTTGTTCTGCATCAGAAAGACCTTTTCAAACCCGACATCCATGATGCTCCCGAAACTGAGGATCAGCAGAATGGAAGCCGTGGGCAGGATGGTCGGAAGATCCACATACAGAACACGCTGGAACCGGCTTGCGCCGTCGATCTGCGCGGCATCATGCAGTTCCATGGGCACGGATGAGAGCGCCGCAATATAGATGATGGAGTCCCAGCCGAGCCCCTGCCAGACGCCGGACCACACATACAGGTGCGGGAACGCATTGACATTGGCGAACATGTCCGACGGGAACTGATTGAACAGTGAGGAATAGATCGTGGCATACAGGCCCGTGCGCGGGTTCATAATGGCCATCAGCATACCCACCAGAACGGTCGTGGAAATGAAATACGGTGCATAGGTGACCAGCTGGATCACTTTCTTATACCGTTCATTCATCATGGAGTTCAGCGCCAGCGCAAACAGGATCGGCAGCGGGAACCCGGCGATCAGGCTGTAGAAGGAAATGCGCAGGGTATTGCTGATCACGCGTTCAAACTGATGCGAGCGGAAGAACTTGAGGAAGTTCTTGATTCCAACCCATTCACTGCCCCAGATACCGCCCCGGGGCGTATACTTGCGGAATGCGATCTGGAGCCCGCTGAGCGGGATATACCGGAAGATGACGAAATACACCACAGGCAACAGCAGAAAGACATAAAGCTGCCAGTGGCGTATGACCCGCGTGCGCAGGCTTTTCCGTGCATGATTCTGCATACGCTCCCCTCCACGATGGAATCCGGCGCCGGGGATCCCGGCGCCGGTCAGGTGTTTACTCGTTTCCGAACATGCGGTCGAACGCAATCTGGTCCGCAGCCAGCATGCCCTTATAGTCATAGGAATTCAGTGTCTCAATGTAGCTGTCCCAGTCCGCCACCGGATCCATGTCCCCGATCGCAAAGAGTACCTTGGCTTCGGCGACATAGGTATTGATGGTCGTGCGCGTGTCGGCCCATGTATCGTTCTCTTCCTCATTGTAGAGAATGAAGGAGACGACATCATTCCAGCCCGGTGCATAGCCTTCATTGATCATGACATTGCGTGCATTCAGGCGTTCGCTGTCGAACTCGTTCCCGTCATAGGCCTCCATCATGTCATGGATACCCCAGAGGTAGTTCACATTATCCGTACGCCAGATCTTGTCACTCTGGATGGACCATACATTGGTGTAGTTTGTCACATTGGCATCATAGCCCTTTTCGAAGTACAGGCTGGGCGTGCCCTCGGGCGCATAATCCCAGTCCACGCCTTCCTCGCCGTACCGGGAGACCAGGTAATTGTGCTCATCCGCATTGAAGACTTCCAGGAACAGGAAGGCTGCTTCCGGATGCTCGCAGTATGTGGTGATCATGCCGACCGGGTCCGCATACGGTGCAACACAGGTGGTGGCACGGTAGCCGTCCGGTCCGGTCATATTCTCCAGCGGTACATACTTTTCCGTTGCGGCACAGGCACTGGAGCCGCCGCGGATCACGATACCGATGTCCTCGCCGGTCTTGGCCAGAGCTTTCAGCTGGGCACCGTCATCCGTGAAGGATGTCGTGGAAATCAGGCCCTCACTGACCAGCTTGTTGAAGTAGATCAGCGCCTGCTGATATGCCGGCTTGTCATAGCAGACATCCAGCTTGCCGCCGGTCTCGCTCAGGGGCAGGAAGCTGTTGTAGAAGCCGTCAAAATAGATGAACATGTTCTGCAGGTAATCCAGAGGGTTCCCGTACCACTGGCCTTCCGCGCCCATGATCGGGATTTCATCCTTGACGCCATTCCCGTTCGGGTCGCCGTCCCGGAACGCAACCAGTACATCATAGAGTTCGTCCGCTGTCTTCGGCATGCTCAGGCCCAGCTTGTCCAGCCATTCCTGATTGATCCATGCGCGGACCGGATAGACGTCGGAATAGTTGACATTGTACTTGATGCCCGTGTAGATATGACCGTCCACATTCCGGACCTGGTTCAGCAGGATTTCCCCGTCATACCCGAGTTTTTCGCAGCGGTCCCAGTAGGACTTGGCCAGACCGGTTTCCTTGTCGAAGTATGCATCCAGCGGCACCAGAACGCCCGCATCGGCATAGTTTGCGATGCGCTGCCGGTCAATGCCTTCCGCCAGGATGATGTCCGGAAGCTCAGACCCGGAGTTCACCAGCAGGTCCAGCTTGGTCGGCGCATCCTGTTTGGAATAGGTCACAAACTCCAGGTTGATCCCGGTCAGCTGTTCCAGGTACCGGGTCAGATGGTTCTCCTTATAGCTGATCACGTCCGGATCACTGGCTATAAAGATGGTGAGCGTATAGTCCTCGTTCACAATGGGGAAGGTACCCGGGGCATTGACGAAGGAATCCTGACCTTCCGCCATGCTCACGGCTGCCATGCTGAAAAGCATCAGCAGGGCAAGGACTGTCGACAGGGTTTTCTTCATGCGTACTCCTCCTTATTCATAGAAATGGTTCTATCATGGCAGGTCTGGCCTGCAGAATACACTCAGGGAATCCGGAACTGCGGCAGGTACTTTCTGTGCGCCTGAAGCAGTTCATCCAGCAGGATCTTCGCCACCCGGTCACCGGGAACCAGCGGATTCATGGTCATGGCCATCAGGGCCCTGTCATAATCCCCGGTCACTGCGGCGTCCTCGGTGAGTTTCTGGAAGGACACAAGGTTGCGTGTCAGGCCTGCGACAGCCTCGGGCGGGTCGCCCACCGGCAGCGCAAACGGGCCGTTCCGGGTAATCCGTGCGCTGACCTCCACCACTGAAGCCTCATCCAGGCACGGGACTACACGGCCAGGATTGGGAATGTTCACGACCTGAACATCGCCCTTGTCATTGTAGATGGATGAAATCAGATTGCATGCGGCATCCGAATACCTCGCACCCCCGCGCAGTGCAAGCTCAGGCGGCTTGATGTCCAGCATCGGGTCCGCATACTGTTCAAACAGTTTTTCTTCGATCTGCTTGACTGCCTGCGCCCTGAGCCGGCCCTGCGCGAACTGCTTTTCCTGCAGGGCAAGCATTTCATCGGTTTTGACATAATAGCGCAGGTATGCACAGGGCACAGCACCCAGTTCGGTCAGGAACCCGGGGACATACGGCGTCAGGCCTTCCTCTGCCTCGGCTTCCGCTTCCATGGCGCGGAGTACTTCCGGCAGACGATCCACGCCGTCCACAAATGCGTGCACGGCAAACACCATATGATTGATGCCGGTAAACCGGACATCGACCTGATCCTCCGGCACATGCAGGCAGTCTGCAATGGCTGCATGCATATTGACCCCGTTATTGCACAGACCGATCATCTTCCGGCGCCCCAGATGGCGCAGGACTGCTTCCGCATTGATCCCGGACGGGTTTGTGAAGCTGATCAGCCATGCATCCGGGCAGAGTTCATCCATT
>ONWQ01000239.1 GCA_900321565.1 uncultured Eubacteriales bacterium | reverse complement strand
CTTGACATCTGTTTTGCCGATTTCAAGGTGCTCTGTGACAAGATCAAGGAAGTCACGGATGCCGACCTGGAAGCCATCGTCACACATCACCAGTTTACGGAAGAAAGTGATGAAGGCTATGCTCTGGAATGGTATTCCGTATACACCAGTGATTTCACGCATGCCACCGGCACCATGTGCCTGCGTCTGGGAGAACAGAAGTTTGAAGCTGTCGCACTCGGAGATGGCCCCATTGATGCCGCATTTTCCGCCATTGATGATATCATGCAGCCCGTCAGCCATACCTTTGAGCTCTACCGTATTGAAGGTATTTCCCAGAGCAAGGATACCCTTGGCGAAGTCCACGTAAAGCTTATCGCAGGCGATCACAGTTTTTCCGGCCGCGGGCTGTCCACAGATATCATTGAGGGTTCCATTATTGCCTACATACACGCAGTCAACCGTCTGAACGCATGGACCCGTCGTCAGAAGGAGAAAGAGGAATGACCAGCACTCAGAAGCTCCTTGCCCGGGCCGCCGGTCTTTCCCGGGTGCATGCCGGTCAGCTGATTGAAGCACGGCTTGACTGGGTCATGGGCAATGATATCACGTCTCCGGTCGCCATTGAGGCGTTTGAAAAAACCGGGTTTGAACAGGTTTTTGACCCTGAGCATATCATTTTTGTTCTCGACCATTACACACCCTGCAAGGATATTGCCTCTGCGCGCCTGTGTCAGTGCGTACGTCAGTTCGCCAACAGACACGGAATCCGGCACCTGTATGACACAGGCAAAGCCGGGATTGAACATGCGCTGATCCCGGAGCAGGGGCTGATCGCACCAGGTGAATGCATGATCGGTGCTGACTCACACACATGCACCTATGGTGCACTCGGTGCCTTTTCCACCGGGATCGGGTCCACAGACCTCGCCGCAGCCATGGCCACGGGCACCTGCTGGTTCCGTGTGCCGGCCGCCATTTCCGTCATACTGGAAGGCAGTCTGCCCAGGTACGTGTCCGGTAAGGATGTGATTCTTCACCTCATCGGCCGGATCGGTGTGGATGGTGCACGCTACTGTTCTCTTGAGTTTTCCGGGCCCGGGGTCCATGCGCTGTCCATGGATGACCGGTTTACCATGGCCAATATGGCGGTTGAGGCCGGTGCCAAGAATGCCATGTTCCCGGTCGATGACCGGACGGAAGCCTATCTGAACGGTCGTGTCCGCCGCCCATGGAAAGCCGTCCTGCCCGATACGGATGCTGTCTATGAGCAGACACTGCATATTGATCTGTCCGCTCTTGAGCCAACCATTGCCCTGCCGCACCAGCCCAGCCATACCGTTCCTGCCCGTCAGGCCCGGGATCTCCGGATTGATCAGGCCGTGATCGGAAGCTGTACCAACGGACGTATGCAGGATATGCGTACGGCCGCAGAGATCATGAAAGGGCGGCATGTTGCGGACTCTGTACGCTGTCTGATCATACCTGCAACCCAGGACATATATCTGCAGTGTCTGCAGGAAGGTCTGATCGAAATCTTTGTGCGCGCCGGCTGTGCCGTTTCCACGCCCACCTGTGGCCCCTGTCTGGGCGGGCATATGGGCTGCCTCGCCGAAGGCGAGCGTGCAGTCGCAACCACCAACCGGAATTTTGTCGGACGAATGGGTGCCAGGAGCAGTGAAGTCATTCTTGCCAGTCCGGCCATTGCAGCCGCCAGTGCCGTTACCGGGCATATCGCGCTCCCGGATGATCTTCCCGAAAGCGAGGGCTGAAGCATGCCTGAAGGAAATGTGTTCAAGTACGGTGATCATATCGACACCGACGTAATCATCCCCGCCCGCTATCTGAATACCCCGTCACCGGACAACCTGCGCCAGCACTGCATGGAAGACCTCGACCCGGATTTTACAGGCAGGGTCAGGTCCGGCGATCTGGTGGTCGCAGGCTGGAATTTCGGCTGTGGTTCTTCCCGTGAGCATGCGCCTCTGGCTCTTCGGTATGCCGGCGTTTCCTGCGTCATTGCTGCCAGCTTTGCCCGGATCTTTTACCGCAATGCCATCAATATCGGACTCCCGATCCTCGAATGCCCGGAAGCCGCCATGGCACTGCAAAACGGAGATCGGGTACAGGTTGTGTTCGACACCGGTGAAATCCGTAACCTCACAACCGGGGCCGTCTATCAGGCTGAAGCTTTTCCGTCGTTCATTCAGGACATGATCGCCTGTGGTGGACGCCTTGCCTATCTGAAGTCCAGACAGAAGGAGGCACACTGAATGCCGTACCGGATTACACTGCTGCCCGGTGACGGGATTGGTCCGGAAGTAGTCCGGAGTGCCCGTACTGTGCTCGAAGCCATTGCAGAACAGCAGCATCTGTCTTTCTGTTTTACCGAGGCTGCCATTGGCGGGAATGCCCTGGACAGATTCGGTATGCCTCTCCCGGATACAACCCTGAAAGCCTGTCTGGACAGTGATGCCGTACTCCTCGGTGCTGTCGGCGGGCCAGAGTGGGAAACCTGCCCGCCAGGGCTCAGGCCCGAAGCAGCACTGCTGGCACTCCGTTCCGCCATGGGTGTGTATGCCAACCTGCGTCCGGCCCGGCTCGAACCCGCACTGAGTGCATGCTGCATGCTGCGGCAGGATGT
>ONWQ01000214.1 GCA_900321565.1 uncultured Eubacteriales bacterium | reverse complement strand
TTTTCCATACTTGCTGGTGGGTTCGGATCGCTGCCTTCATCTCAGGATTAAAAGAATCGATCTGAGTATTTCTATTTTAACAGATTAAAGTATCCACGGAAATGCTCCGAATCCTTTGTGTACATGATTTTTCAGATTCTGTACACAACAGGATTCGGAGCATTTTGCATGATAGAACCACAACGAACGACTAGAACAGTACGGATTGTCTTTAGAACACGCTATTATTTGTAGTTTTTATCGGGCTCAGGAGCAATGCAGTGGTAAGGTTTATGAACAACAGCATGGGTGGGTGCGAGGCTGATATTCAAACAGGTTCATGTACTGGGTGGCTGACGATTTATATGCTGGTGCTTAATGTTCAATATAATATGTGCGAAGAAAAAAAGTGTCGTCCATTTCTTTATCACGAATCAGGCATGCTGAACAACATCAGTTCAATTGTGCGATCAATACGGCACATAGTGGATGCTATACTTTTTCTTTGGCAAAAGAGACTCATACTTAAGCACTAGGCCAACACACATAGTTCCATGAATGACGTAAACTACTTCAGGTTTGAAGACATACTTGTTTTTTCTCCCGGTCTCATTTTCACTGCACAATTTTACAGTGCTTTTTGTCCGTACTTTGGCATAAACGCTATGTGACACGGGTATTCTGCTTTCCTTATAGTAGATTTGACAGTCAGCTGCATCGAAAAATAAGGCTTTCTTATGGTACTCTGAGGACAGCTGTTGCTTAGTTGGTTCGCCCTGCTTCCGACGAGGGAGTTACGGGGCTTTTTTCTTTAAGATGTTTTTTCCAACCGTTGCCGTGAAACAAGATTTGCAAAGATACCGTTCTTATTAATCAATTCATTGTAAGAGCCTTCTTCGCAGACTTTCCCCTGGTCAAGTACTAATATACGGTCACAGTTCTGTATAGTGCTTAACCGATGTGCTACTACGATCCTGGTACATTTCAGCTGGTCTAATGCTTCAGAAACTCGTTTCTGAGTTTTATTATCCAATGCACTCGTGGCTTCATCCAGAATCAGAATCCGTGGCTTATGTGCAATAGCTCTGGCAATCATTATACGTTGCTTTTGACCGCCACTGATTCCGCCCTGACCTTCGGATATGATTGTATGCATGCCCATGGGCATGTTACGGATATCGTCTGCAATTCCAGCTATTTCAGCCGCTTCCCAGGCATCTTGTAATGACAGTGCAGGAGCTGAAATTGTTATATTTGAGTATATGTCTCCCTGAAAGAGCTGGCCATCTTGTGTGACAATTCCCATTTTCTTTCGCAGTGATTTTGGTTCCAGACTATTGAGATCTTTTCCATCATAATATACAGCTCCCTGTTCCGGTTTTTCGAATCCAAGAAGCAGACGTACGAGTGTTGATTTGCCGCATCCTGTTTTTCCGACGATTGCAACATATTCGCCTTTGCGGATTTTGAGAGAAAGATCATTAAGAACGAGTGGAGTGTCAGAATTGTATCGAAAAGAAACATGGCTCATTTCGATATTACCGGACAACGTTTCGACAATTTGTTTATTGGTTGCTATCTCAGGTTCAGCATTCAAAATTGGCTCGGCTAGTTCCAGAACTGGCCGAAGATTTGCAAAAGATATCATGATTGTAGCTAAGGAAGAAAAAGCCCCCATAACGCGACCATAGGCAGCCATAAACGCAGTATAGCTTGACGGGGATATATGTGATTGGACGGCAATGTAATACAGGACAATTGTACCTATGAGGCCAACAGCTCGCAAAATCACTGATTGCAGTTTTATATATATGGGGGGATTGTATTCGAGCTGTGCACTCTGGGAATAATGGCGTGCCCAGATAGAAAAGGCACGTTTTTCTGCACCGGAAAGCTTAATCTTTTGGATTCCAGAAAACATGGCGTAAGTGATTCCAGATTCTTCCGCAGCCAGTTTCATCTTTTTCCGAACAATACGTATCTGTATAAGCGACGTAATAAAACTGAACAGGACTGTGGACAGTATAATTAAGAGAGCGGGTAAAACTAGGAACGGTGTAAAACTAAAAATCTGTGTAATGTATAAAAGTGATGTCAGGGAGGTGAGTCCTGAAGCAACGACATTACTTAGTATTGTTCCACACAATTGGTTCACTGATGCAGCTCTGTTGGAAAGCTCACCTGAGGAGAAATCCCGGAAAAAACTGACTGGCAATGAGAGTATCCGCATCATGACTGCTGCTTCTACAGACAATGAGGTTTTGGTCGAAATGCGTGCCATAATGAGGTTGCGCACAGCATTTATGAGTTCACCAGCAAATGCTGAACTCAGCAAAAAGACTGATACCCCAAGCAACATGGAGTGATCTTTACTTTCCAATACAGGACCAGTAACAAGCCGATACACTGATGGCTCAATCATACCGATAAGTGTTACTGCAATGGCTGCCATAAGAATCATCCAGAAATCACTGATTGAAATGCTGTTTTTCATAAACAGAAGAAGATCAGAAATTCCCAGCTTCTTCAATGGGAGGGGCTGATAAAAGCACAACGCATAGTCATCAAGCAAATGGGCATTTTTCTTATTGAGCTTGATGTGTTTTCCGGTATTGGGATCATGGAACCAATATCCGAATAACCGACCAGGCAGCAAAGCAACAGCATTTCCGGATTCTTTCATAAATCCAAGCATTGGACCGAAGGCGTCACGATACCAGCCGGATTCCAGCTTGACACTACGGGTCATTAAGCCTAACGGTCTAAGCACGTATTCAATTCTTTCATTCAGTCCTTTGACTGAATCAGGAATCTCAGGGGTCTTTTGATGATAATACTTCAGAATATCATTAAGTGCCTGCTTGGCTATTTCAGCTTTGTTACCTGTTTGCTCTGCCAGATGATCTCCAAGTATAGAATTTGCAATCTGCAAAAAAGAATCCTCAAGCATACTCTGGTCACTTTGAAGTCTTTCCCGCACCTGTTGATTAAACCAGCCCATAAAGCCACCTCTGCGTTATTCATTCGTGACAAGTTCCGAATACAATCCGCCCCGGGACATCAGTACATCATGTGTTCCCCGTTCTACCACTATTCCTTTGTCCAGTACAATGATTTCATCACAATCACGAATGGTGGATAAACGGTGAGCAATAATGATACATGTAATTCCACGATTACGAATCGCATTGACCACATCATATTCCGTTTGTGCATCTAATGCGCTGGTTGCTTCATCAAGAATCAATATTGTAGGATCTTGTGCCAGTACTCTTGCAATTTCCAAACGTTGTCGCTGTCCACCAGAAAGATCTTTTCCGTTTTCTGTAAGTTTGTTTTGATATCCTCCTGGCCTGAGCATGATATCGTCATGAATCTGCGCATCACGTGCAGCAAGAATAACTTCAAAGTCAGCGATAGATTCGTCCCACATCTTTATATTGTTGCCAATAGTATCCTCAAACAGAATGATATCCTGATCTACAACTGCGACTGATCCTGTAAAGACACTACGGGGTATCTGATTAATGGACTTGTTGTCAAAAAGAATTTCTCCGCTCCATGGTTGATAAAGGCCTGATATCAGTTTGCTGATCGTTGATTTACCACAACCGCTGGCGCCTATTATAGCGATACGGCTTCCGGGAGTGATGGTCATCGAAAAATCCTTGATAACCGGTTCTGCAAGTTTGGAGTATCCAAATGTCACATTTTTAACATCTATTTGTCCTTTCAGTTTGGACAAATCAATACTTAAATCAGGATGGTCTTCGGTCAGAAAAGGATCAGTCGGGTATTGCATGACGTCTTCAATTCTTTCCATTTGTGTACGCATTTCCTGTATTGTCTGACCTGCAGATATGAGAGTTTTCGCTGGGCTCATAAAGGATCCAAGAATCATCTGAAAAGTCACAATCATACCAAGACTGAATTGCCCGTCCATTGCAAGACGTACACCGATAAAGAGCACTAGGTAGTTTGATGTTATATTAATAAGTGATGGCAACAGACCGAGTGTAGCATTCATCTTGGTGAATTTACTAGTTTGCGTATTCACAGATGCTTGATAGCCAGACCATTTTTGGAAGAAACCGTTTTCCGCACCGGATGCCTTGATGGTTTCTGCCATACTGATACCTGCAAGTGTTGTTGAATTCAGTTTTCCGGCATCCCGCACCTGAACTCTGGTCAGATTGATTCGTTTGTTGGAGATAATTCGGGCAAAAAGAAGATTCAGGCAAAGAGAAATCAATCCTATCATGGTTAGAAACAGGTTATATCTGATGAGTACAAACAGGTAGAAAAACATCATCAGAGTACTCAGCCCCAATGGCGCCAGCGTGTTGACCAGTGTTCCGGCTATAGAAGCATTGGTACTCTGCCTTTGCATGAGGTCACCGGCCATTCTCTGTGAGAAGAATTCCAAAGGCAAACGCAGAACTTTCCAGATGTAGCTTGAATTTCCAACGGCTGCCATTTTTCCGTCTATTTTTAATCTGTATATGGTCTGAATCCATTCGACAAGCAACTGAATACTGCAGAGAATTACCATAACAAGAGTAAATGAATTGAGCCAGTTTCTGTCAATACCGGTTAATAAGCGATCAAAGAAAATGCGCGTCATAACCGGATTAATTATCTCAAAACTGTATGCGATAATTGCGGTAAGCAGAACAAAGGCAATCGTTGCACCAGCACCTTTCAGGCGCTGACGTGCAAAGCTTAATGTACTTTTTTTCTTTCCGCTGGGAACGAAATTTTCACCGGGCTGAATAATCAGACATACTCCTGTGAATGAGGTATCAAATTCCTCCATGGATATCTGTAAACAACCGCGGGCAGGATCATTAATATAAGCTTTATTACCATGAAATCCGTTCAGAACTACAAAATGATTGAAATTCCAGTGTATTATGCAAGGAAAGAGCCCATCTTCTTTAATGCTATTCACTTCCATGCGATACCCATCTGCAGTGAAACCGTATCTGCGAGCGGCAAGGACAATATTCTTTGCTTTTGAGCCGTCTCTGGATACACCGCAATCTAAGCGGACCTGTTCCAGAGGTATCCATTTCTGATAATAAGCCATTACCATGGCCAGACACGCTGCTCCACATTCAAGCGCTTCCATCTGCATAATCATTGGCACTTTTGCTCTACCCTGCTTGAGAGGCTGCTTAATGGAATTGTGTTTGTTGAGTTGTATGGTCAAAATGCTCATACTCCTTTGCTGCAATAATAAAGAAGCGGGCTGGTGAATCGATTAAGGCTGAATGTGGATTGGCATCAAGGGAACTTGTTTTGCAGAATAGTCGATTTATCAGGTATTATACTGCAGTGTGCGAGTATTGATGCCAGGCAAGCAAACTGAGAGAGTCATCTTATGAGTATCCAGATACCCATTAGTCAAATGGGAATAGTTTCATCTCAATAATTGCAGCCTTGATACATACCAGGTAGTCCATTGGCGACTCAAGTAATGGCTTTCTCTGTATACCGCTTTGTTTAGGCGCTTCTGTAAGCTGGATGCATAAGCTAAAGCAGTGATTTTTACGGCATCCGCAGTGTCCGGCTTTCAAAAAACAGGTTCTGGCATAGCAGGATAATGCTGAGATGGCTGCCTGAGCCTTCCCTTGGACCAAGATCAAAAGCGTGCAAGAGCTTCCTTGCTTCTATAAATACGGTACATATGGGTACGAAAATGCTGAAAAATACCCTGTACATCATCTTTGGCTATCTTATCATAGCGGTCAGACAGATGAGGGATGAATAGCTTTATACAGTCTACATGGTTTTGCCCGTTGCACAAAAGCTATATGTGGTTGCGCGTTACAGCAGACTTTCCGCTTCAGATCCGGAAAATCACCTGACATAGTTCGCATCGACAAAACCATATTTCTGTGCCTGGTAATTATAGGCAAGTCTGTAGCCGTTCTCGATGTATGTCCGGTGCACAAGAATCGGCTCCCCATTATAGTATTTAACATTCATAAACTTACCGGCAGGTGTAAGCTGCATAACCAAACAGGTGTTCTCAGGAACTATAACAGTCATTTGAATATAATTGTTTTTATCGTGAAGCCAATCTGGTCTGGATCCGCCTGAGACGGTATCAAGTTCTTCAAGATTGATCTTATGTGGTGTAGTACTCATATACTTTCATCCTTTTTTGTCTTTATTGAAGTGTTTCGTAATATTCAATAATATTGCTGTTTTGCACATGATGAGCTGAGTGCAACGCAACAAGAATCCATTATACAATCTTTGTAGGGCCAGATTGTGTGGCCTGACGGTTTATATGAAATCGTCGGAATATCACGGAGAACCAGAAACATGAATGTATCAGAAGACATGAACAAAAGCTTTTAATAGAGAATGATGCACCAGAAATCATTCGCTGGAACATGTTATGCATACTCTGCACATCGTGTAAAAAGCATCCATGTATTTGTTGCCCTACATCATTATATTTTCGATTCCCGAAAATTCAACCGATATAAATATATACAAACGATATGGTTGATACATTTTTTGATATTTGGTAAAATACATATGTGATTACAATTGTCCGCTTTCAGATAAATGGGAATCTATTGAGCGGTTATCCGTTCAGGATTAAGGCGTAAACGGATAACCGGTACTCTTGCTTTTGTTTGTTCAGCTATAGGTTTGCCTAAAACTGGCGCCTGAATACTGTATGAATAAATACTACATGGTTTCTGTGAAAAGTAATTCGCAGATTGATAAGAACTCCGGCTGCCTGCAACTGGAATAAGCTTGTCAGCTTGCAATCAGAAGAGGAGAGGTATATGCATTTATCAGAATTGCTATATCGCATTTTAATACAAGGTGGTTCCTGGCAGACAATTCTCAAAGGTCTTGGAGTAACGGTTCAGATTTCCCTGGCTTCACTTGTGCTGGGAACAATTCTTGGCAGTATTATATGCTTGCTCCGAACACAAAGGATCGGGTGGATCCGCGGCATTGCTTCTGTCTATATTGCCGTTTTGCGTGGCACACCAGTGCTAATGCTACTATTGTTGTTATACTATGGCGTGTTTGCAAGAACAGGTATGCAACCGGTAACAGTGGCTGTTGTTACATTTGCTTTAAATGTCTCGGCGCATGTTTCGGAATTGCTGCGGGCAGCACTACAGGCCTCTGATCATGGGCAGGTAGAAGCGGCGAGAACATTAGGATTTTCCGCCTGGAGTGCTTTCAGATTGGTTACATTTCCTCAAGTATTAAGGATTGCAAAACCAGTGTATCAGTCTACAATTGTGAATCTTATTCAATGGACAAGTGTCGTTGGTTATGTGACAATAACGGATCTTACACGTGTCATCAACAATACAGCTTCAAGGACCATGCAGCCATTGTTAACGATCACGATTGGTATGATCATTTACTTGGCGTTGTCTTATTTGGTCTTTGGTTTGTTTGCATTATCTGAACACTTCAAGAAAAAGAAGGAGGCCGCCGCAGCATGAGCCTGATTGAAGTACATGACCTGTGTAAGTCTTTCGGCTCCTTGAATGTACTCCAGAATGTTAATCTAAATGTAGAAGCAGGGGAACGAATTGCTATCATCGGAGGATCTGGATGCGGAAAAAGCGTTTTTCTGCGTTCGCTGGAGCTTCTCGAAAAACCGGACCACGGAAGAATCTTTATTGATGGCGATGAGATTACTGCAAAAGGTGCTGATATTGACAGAATCCGACAGAGTATGGGTATGGTTTATCAGAAGTTCCATTTGTTTTCCGAAATGGATGTGATGGATAATCTATGCCTTGCACCTGTCAAACTTCATAAGTTACCGAGAAAAGAAGCTGAAGCCAAAGCCATGACGTTACTTGCTCAGGTAGGACTTGCATCGCGGGCACATGCCAGACCAGCAGTGCTTTCTGGTGGCCAACAACAGCGAATAGCTATATGCAGATGCCTTATGATGGAACCCAAAGTGCTTTTGTTTGACGAGCCGACCAGCGCATTGGATCCTACCATGGTAGGTGAAGTGCTGGCGGTTATCCGCATGCTGGCCAAGC
>ONWQ01000265.1 GCA_900321565.1 uncultured Eubacteriales bacterium | reverse complement strand
AACCTGTCCCACAGTGATCCTCTGGAGATCGTAGTCATCAAGGGCTTTGGCTCCGGAATCGGCTCGGTCATCATCGGACGGGTGGCCGGTGAACCCCTGCCCCTGTGGGGCGACATCCTCAGAATCCTGCTTCTGGGCTTTGTAGCCTACGGCCTGAGCATCTACTTCTATGTGTATGCGCAGCGTGACCTCGGCGCGGCAAAGACCAGCGCCTATTATGCCATTGCACCCTTCATCGGCGTGCTGCTGTCCTTCATCATGTTCCGTGAGATACCGGGGGTACTGTTCTTCATTGCGCTGGCGATCATGGTGGCAGGCACATGGATGGTCAACCGCGATACCCCGTCATAAGAACTTCGGAATTCCGGACTTCAGAAAAGACCAGCCCCGCCATCGGGACTGGTCAGACTTTCACAGACGCGGATCCACCGGTTCGCTCTCCAGTGCCAGAACGCCAAAGACGCATTCATGGACCCTGTAAAGCGCCTCCCTGCGGACGAACCGTTCCAGGGATTCCATACCAAGAGAAAACTCTTTCAGTGCCAGTGTGCGTTTCCTGTTCAGGGAACGCTTTTTCAGGCGCTTCAGATGTTCCGCTTCCAGGTATTCCGCGCCATAGATGATCCGCAGGTACTCGCTTCCGCGGCACTTGACCGCGGGCTGGAGCAGCTGACCATCCTTTTTCGCAATATATGTTTCCGGCTTGATGACCATGCCTTCCCCGCCGCTTTGGGTCAGGTCAAGCCACCACCGGATTCCTTCCCGGATACTTACTTCATCTTCCGTATGCACGCACAGATACGGTGTGGCCATATAGACCGGATCAATGCCGGTCATATACCTGCGTATGGTTTCCATGTGCCACACATGTTTTTCATCCGAATAGACCCTGCCCTCCGTGGCCAGGATATGAAACGGTGCAATCCGGTAATCATCCACAGTCTTCACTGTCCAGCAGTAGGCTCTGTACGCATCGATATACCGGCTCAGGTCTTCCTGCTTTGCCCGGAACCTTTCCAGCAGTACCTTCGGGTCCACATTCTGCCCGGAGGTTGCGCCGTCCACTTCAAAGAACAGGTTTTTCCGGCCGCATGTCTTTTCCAGTGCCCGGACCACCGCGTCCAGACTGCCCGCACCGGCACGGCCGGTGGCAGCATACTGCGTCCGGATCAGCCCCTGGGCTTTCTCGTTCCAGGGCATGAGCTCCGTATCCAGACAGACCCAGTCCGTGGCAAAATCCTCCCAGAAATGTGTCCGTGTCAGCACCGCATCCAGTCTGTCCAGCAGCGCGGTTTCGACAGAGCTGTCGTCAAAGAACCGGCGCCCGGTCCGGGTATAGATGATGCCTCTGGAGCCGTCCGTGACACCGAAACGCTTCCGCGCCGTCCCCGCATCCCTGCACAGGACAATGACCGCACGGGAACCCATGTGTTTCTTTTCACAGACCACTTCAGGTATTCCCCGGCTCCGGTAGTATCCGAAGGCCTCCAGCGGGTGTTCCAGAAACCCGTCCAGTCCGCTGGTCTCGCAGGGGGACATGGTCGGCGGCAGATAGATCAGCCAGTGCGGATCCGCCGCATACCTGGACATGATCTCCAGTGCTGCCGCCGCATGGTTCTCACTGATATCCACACTGTGCGTCAGCGTGGTCTCAATATGCAGCTTATGATTGAAGTCCCCGACAGTCAGAAGATCGCCCAGGTCACTGTCCTGCGCCGCATCCTCCAGAGGTTTTACGGGTTCATAGTACTGCCTTGACGCAGGTACGCTGACGATCTCTCTTTCCGGGTACCGGAAGGCCGTCAGGCTCCCTCCGAAGACGCATCCTGTATCGATACAGTACGTGCCGTTCTGCTGCCTGACTTCCCTGCCTGCGATATGCCCGTATACGACCATGGCCCGGCCCCGGTACTCCGCTGCCCAGTCCAGACGCACGGGAAGCCCGTAGGCATCCAGTTCACCGGTGGTTTCTCCGTACAGGCAGAAATCCCGGACACGCGCGGAGCCTCTTCCGATGTATTCCTGCCTGAGCCCGGCATGCGCCGTGACCAGTCTCCCGTCGTCCAGGACATAATGGCTGACCAGCCCGTCCAGGAACTGCGCAACCTCAGACCGGAACGCATCCCCCTTTGCCTCCAGTTCCGCAATCGTCCGGTCCATCCCGTGGGTGATCTGGACCGGTTTTCCCCTGAGATACTTCAGAAGCTTCATATCATGGTTGCCGGGTACCGCCAGTGCGTTCCCGCTCCTGACCATCTGCATGACCAGCTGCAGCACATCCGCATTCCGCGGTCCCCGGTCGCAGAAATCGCCCAGGAAAATCACCTGCCGGCCCGCCGGGTGTGCGTACCCGGTTTCACCGCATACATACCCGAGCTGCCCAAGCAGCGCTTCCAGTTCATCACAGCAGCCATGGATATCCCCGATGATATCGAACGGTCCGTGCGCATCCTTCCGGTTGTTCCACAGCTTCACGCGGACCACTTCCGTGTTCTCCAGCTGTTCCATGGAACCGATCACATGGATGAACCGGAAACCTTCCTTCCTGAGACTCCGGATCGCCCGCTTCACTTCCCAGCAGTGCTTATGGATCACCCGCTCCGGGTAGTTCCGGTCCGGCCGCGCCTTGTTCCGCTCCTGGAGCAGTGCCTCCGGCAGGTTCAGAACGATGGCCACGGCATGTACATTCTGCTCCCGGGCGATCTTCAGGAGCCGTGCGCGCGCCGTTTCCTGCAGGTTCGTCGCGTCCACGACCGTAAGCCGCATATTGCTCAGCCGCTTGTTTGCGGCCTGATAGAGCAGGTCAAAGGCATCCCCGGATGCATTCTGGTCATTCTCATCGTCCGCAACCATGCCCCGGAAGAAGTCCGAGGACAGGACTTCCGTGGGCCTGAAATGCCTGAGCGCAAAACTGCTCTTTCCGGAGGAGCTGGCTCCGATCATGGCCACCAGGCAGAACTCCGGTATTTCGATCCTGTACTTATCCATTCCTTGTAAACACCCCCATCTGGGTCGGCTGTCCGTGCACCTCGTCCATATCCCCGATCCCGGAGATCTCGCAGGCATACCCGAACTTCTCACAGACATGTCCTGTCCACTGCCGGAACTCCTCCCGTGTCCATTCGAACCGGTGATCACCGTGGCGGAGCTGGTCTTCCGGTAGGGTTGCAAAATTCACATTGTATTCCCGGTTCGGCGTGGTCAGGATCACGGTCCCGGGCCTTGCATACTCAAAAACCACACGTTCCAGAGCCGGGAGGCGCATGGGCTCGATATGTTCAATGACCTCCACGAGGCATGCACAGTCGTACCCTTCAAACCTCGCATCCCGGTATGTAAGCGATCCCTGCATGAGTGTCAGCTTGTTCCTGAGCACGGACGGCATCCGGTCCGGGTTCAGCCGCTGCGCCGCCCGTTCCAGGGCCCTGGCCGCCACGTCACAGGCCGTCACTTTCCGGATCTGCGTTTCCTTCAGCAGCATCTGGGTCAGGGGCGCGCTGCCGCAGCCCAGATCAATCACGGTCGCGGCGCCGCTTGCGAGCACAGCCTGCTTCACGCTCTCCAGCCGCTGTCTGTTCAGTGGTGTCCGGGCCGCCTTTTCCTCAGCGGCTTCCTCGGCCGCTTCCGCCTCGGCCGCGGTTTCCGCATCCTCTGCCATGCCTTCCGTCAGACTGTCAATGGCCCGCCGGGCCAGCCCTTTCCTGACGCCGAAGTATCTCCGGATGATCCGCTCCCTGGCAGGATGCATGGCCAGCCAGCCTTTCCCGTGGTCCAGGAGTTTGCGGATCTCGTCCTCGTTCATGTAATAGTGCTTCTGCCTGTCGAACACGGGGATCAGCACATACAGATGGTTCAGAAGGTCAGACAGCTTCACCATGCCGCGGATGGTCAGGTCAATATACGGTGACTCGCCCCACTCCGGGAAATGTTCGTCCAGCTTCCTGCGGACCATGGAAACCGTGTAACCCAGCGGCTCAAAGAGCTCCTGTGCCAGCGTTTCGTTCCCGCGGTCCCTAAGCGAGGTCAGTGTTGCAGTCAGGTTCAGCGGACTTTCTGCCAACGCCTGCCTGTGCTCGCTCTTTCCCCGCATGGCAGTGCCGAATACCCGGTTGATGGCCGTGCTCATGAAGGAGGTGGCAGCATACGGCCGGTCATTGACATAATCAAACAGCCCGCCTTCGGTGCTTCCGGCCTTTCCGCGGGCAAGATCCAGCGGATCGATATCCAGCAGAAGCGCGGCGGTCGTGCGTTCATCGCTGCCTTCCGGATAAAAAACATAAGCTTT
>ONWQ01000238.1 GCA_900321565.1 uncultured Eubacteriales bacterium | reverse complement strand
TCTGTTGTCTTCTTTTTGTTTTTTGATTGTCAGAATGCCCCGGAGTGCTTATACTACTGTCAAAACACAAAACCCCATACATAAGGAGGAAAGCACAATGAAGAAGATTACATCTATGATTTTAGCCTTTACACTGATTCTGGGCTGCTTCGCCATGGCCATGGCAGAAGACCTGCCAGTAGTCAAGATCGGTGTGTTCGAGCCCGCCAGCGGTGACTCCGGTGCCGGCGGCAAGCAGGAGTCCCTGGGCGTCCAGTATGCCAATAAGGTCCAGCCCACTGTGGAAATCGGCGGTCAGCAGTACAAGGTTGAGCTTGTCCTGGCAGACAACGGTTCTTCCGCTGACAAGGCACCTTCTGCAGCTCAGAAGCTGGTTTCCGAGAATGTCAGCGTGGTCCTGGGCTCCTATGGCTCCGGTGTGTCCATTGCCGGTTCTGAATATTTCAAGAATGCCAATATTCCGGCCATCGGCCTGACCTGTACCAATCCTCAGGTCACTGCGGGCAACAGCCACTACTTCCGCGTCTGCTTCCTGGATCCCTTCCAGGGCACAGTTCTGGCCAACTATGCTTTCAAGGAACTCGGTGCCAAGACAGCCTACTGCCTGGGCGAAGCCGGCAATGACTATGACCAGGGCCTGATCACCTTCTTCCAGAAGGCTTTCGAAGGTCTGGGCGGCACTGTATTCCATGATGACTTCCAGAACGGAAACTCTGACTTCACCAGTTTCCTGAACAATGCTCAGATGTACGGCGCAGACCTGATCTTCTGCCCGGTCTCCATTGCCTATGCGACCCAGATCATCCCGCAGGCCGCAAGCCTTGGGCTCACCATCCCGGTACTGGGCGGTGACACACTGGACTCCAACGTGGTTGCAGCCTCTGCCAAGGGCACCAATGTGAACGTTGTGGTAACCACCTTCTATCAGGAAGGCGCAAATCCCGACTTTGATAATGGTTTCAAGGCATGGCTGGCCGAAGATGCAGAAGCTCTGACCAACAATGGCGGCAATGATATGATCGCCGGCGTGACCGTCATGGGTTATGATGGCTATTTCGCAGCACTCGCCGCTCTGCAGGCAGCAGGCACTCCGGACTCCGCAGCCGTCATGGCCGCTCTGCCCGCTGTGGAAATCGACGGTGTATCCGGTCATATCGCCTTTGACGAGACCGGTGACGCAATCCGTACCTCCGCATTCGTAAAGAAGGTCAATAATGAAACCGGTGACTGGGAGTTTGTCGCAGAACAGACTGTCGAATAATCCGGAACACACTGATCATACAGAATTCTGACGCGGCGGGGGCAGCTGCCTCCGCCGCGCTTTCATTCATCCCCGACCGAAAGTTTTCCGAAAGGGAGTGTTTCCAGGCATGTGGGATACCGTATTTCCCTATCTGCTCTCTGGCATTTCGGTAGGCGGGCAGTATGCACTGATCGCCATCGGATATACCATGGTGTATGGCATTCTGCGCCTGATCAATTTCGCGCACGGTGACGTATTCATGGTCGCAGGCATTGTTATGGTCTATATCGCGGCCTCCGGGATCCCGCTGTGGATTTCCGTACCGGCTGTACTGATCATTACGGCTGTCATCGGGTTCGTGATCGAGCGTGTCGCATACAAGCCGCTGCGCAGCGCACCGCGTATGTCCGTCATGATCTCTGCCATTGGTGTCAGCTATACACTGCAGAATCTTGTGCTTTATATCACCGGCGGTCTGAATAAGCAGTACCCTGCCATTCCGGGTATCTCAGCCTCGATCCAGATCGGTTCGGCCACGACCAAGGTGGTCACGGTCATTACCCCGATACTGGTCATTCTCCTGGTGGTGGCGCTTGTCATGCTGATCAACCGGACCAAAATCGGCATGGCCATGCGTGCTGTGTCCAAGGACTTTGAAACCGCACAGCTCATGGGTATCAAGATCAACAGCGTCATTTCCACAACCTTTGTCATCGGCTCCTTCCTGGCCGGTGTGGGCAGTGTTCTGTATTTCACTAACTATCCCACTGTCATTCAGACATCCGGTGCCATGCCGGGACTGAAGGCATTCGTCGCCGCTGTGTTCGGTGGCATCGGTTCCATCCCCGGTGCGGTGATCGGCGCGTTCATTATCGGAATTGTGGAGAACCTGATCAAGGGCCTGGACGTGATCCTGTTCAAGGCAGGACTGATTGCCAAGCCGCTGGGCCTGGCTATCTTTTCCGACGCGTTCACGTTCGCGTTGCTGATCATTATTCTGGTCGTAAAGCCTACGGGCCTGTTCGGCGAGAAGACCACGGATAAGGTGTGAGGTGAGAAAGATGCGCAGAAAAGACAGAAAACCGGCCATCATCACCTGGATTCTTGTGGCAGCAGTCTATGTTCTGGTCTTTGTCCTGGAACAGATCCTGCCCCCGACCTCCATGCTGTTCACTGTTCTGAAGAAAGGGGCTACCTATGCACTGGTGGCCGTATCCATGAACCTGCTCAACGGGTTCACAGGCATCTTCTCCCTGGGACAGGCGGGCTTCATGCTGATCGGTGCCTATGTATACGGAATCTTCACCATTCCGGCAGAAAGCCGCGCTGTCGTGTATCAGTACTATGACGGCGGTCTGATCCAGTTTTCAGTCCCTGTGATCATTGCACTGATCCTCGCCGGACTGGCGGCTGCATTCTTTGCATTCCTCATCGGCATGCCTGTGCTCAGGCTGAAAAGCGATTA
>ONWQ01000237.1 GCA_900321565.1 uncultured Eubacteriales bacterium | reverse complement strand
GATTACCAGGTCTTCGACACAAAGGATAAGGAGATGTCCGCCATCCTGTCGTTCATTAGGATGTGCAAGGATAACGGGATCGAGTTCAAGGAGATGGTCATCGCCTGTGATAACAAGAACTCCATCAAGACGGTTCAGGACATGCTTCATAGGAACAGTATCCCCTACTTCAACCTCTTCTCGGAAATCGGCGGAAACAGTAACGGCGTGAATCTTTCGACTTTCCATAACATGAAGGGTTTGGAATTTAAGGTCGTGATTCTTTCCGATGTTAGCAAAGCAACCTTCCCGAAGATTAGTAGTAATTATCAAGAGATGGATGCTATTGAGAAGAAGAATTATATGATGAACCAGAAGGCTTTGATGTACGTTGCGATTACGCGTGCAATGCAGAAGGTCCTCATTACTGGTACCGGAGATAAGGCGGAGATATAATTTAGTCTATGGTTGGCAAGTATAAAGTCATTACACTCTGCGGAAGTACTCGATTCAAGGATGAGTTTCTTGAGGTACAGAAACGTTTAACACTTGAGGGAAACATCGTTATCAGTGTGGGCCTTTTCGGGCATTCTGGTGACGATGAAGTATGGACGCCTGGCACGAAGGAAATGCTAGATAATATGCATAAACGCAAGATTGACATGGCTGACGGCATTTTCGTGATCAACGTCGGAGGCTACATTGGCTCCAGTACTCGTTCCGAAATAGAATATGCGCAGCGCAATGGCAAAGAAGTCCAATATCTTGAAGATATAAACGAATAACTAAGGAGATCTCTCCAACACAGTCTAAGAATAGATTATGGAAGTCAAGAAAGTCCTCTTACCGGTCATTGGTAAGAAAATGATTGGGGATTTTCCGTCCTGGGCTCTTGTGAATACCAATAAGAGCGTTATCTCTGTGGATTATCATCCGGCATTCGAAGCGCTTTATCCGCAGAATAGCAAATTTCCTTGCCGCATTATTATTGGTTCTGGGCTTCCGAAGACGGAAGTGGACTGGGAGGAAATCTATGCCAACATCTATGAGGAAGACTGCGAATACGAATTCAAGGCTATCCGAATTGAAGAGGATGAGAAGAACTTCACGAAAAAGATGCTGGTGCAAGACGAGTATGGCTTTCAATTCTACCTATACCGGCCTTCAAAAGAAGATTTGAGTAAAGTTGGCTCAAAGATAACATGCCTGGTCAAAGCTCTAAGTCAGAAGGGGCTCGAATTGGAGTCTGTGACAGGAGGAGTCATTGAAGACGAAGAGGCATGGCTTAAAAAAGAGTTGCTTTTCGACAAACTCCACGACGCTAGAAAAGAAGCCTTCAAGGTATTCAACGACAGGGATTTCCGAGGAGTATGGCAGAGTGTAATTGATAAGTATCCCGACTCCGCCCACTTCATCTACGAGTTGCTGCAAAACGCAGATGACGCACTGGCATCCGAGGTGACCATCCTGTTGGACCACAAGGAGTTGATTTTCAAGCATAACGGTTCTATACGCTTTTCGGTTACTGATGTTGAGAACAAGGCCAAAACACAGGGGCACATCAATTCTATCACAGGTATTGGAGACTCCACAAAGGGTTTCATAGAATCTACGAATAAGATAGGAAAATTCGGCATCGGTTTCAAATCCGTCTTTCAATATACTGATGCCCCGGAGGTTTATGATGACCATTTCCGCTTCAGGATTACCAACTATATAGTGCCTGAGAGAATCGAAAAGGATCATCCTAAACGTGACGTTGGGGAAACTCTCTTCCTTATTCCGTTCAAAAACCCGCAGGCAGCGTACAAGGATATTAGCGCAAAGTTGAAAGTCTTGGCCAACTGTACGCTCTTCCTGCATAATCTTACACGTATTCGCTGGAAGGACCTGGAAACTAAAGAATCCAAGCAGTTCTCGAAAACAATCACGGATTCTTTCAAATCTAATCGTAACATCCTTCTTGAAAAGCTGTCTCTTGCCGATTATGACAAGCACAGAGATGTCCTGATGTTTTCCAGGAATGTGGATTTGGGCGAACATGGGAAGCATAAGATCTATGTCGGTTACTACCTCAAGCCCGACGGCACGATCAATACTGATGTCAGACCCAAGGTCCATTGTTTCTTCCCGACATCAGAGACATTCAATCTCTGCATGGTTACTCACGCACCGTTCTTGCTGGTAGATAATCGCCAACAAATCAAGCCAAGGGAAAAAGTCAATGAACTATTGGTAGAAGAGCTGGGCAAGCTGGCGGCTGATACCCT
>ONWQ01000350.1 GCA_900321565.1 uncultured Eubacteriales bacterium | reverse complement strand
TCACAGGATAACAGAGAATCTGTGCATCGGGGACAGGAGAGAGTGCAGCCAGATCATCCTGATCTTCCCCGGGCAGAGCCTGAGTATACGTAGCCGTCAGCGCGGCCAGGTGCCCGCCTGCCGAGGAGCCCATGATCAGGACACGTTCCGGATTCAGCAAATAGCTCTCTGCGTGGGCCCGGATCCAGCGCATGGCGCGTCTGGAATCCAGCAGCTGGGCGGGAAAATGCTCCGGTGCCAGCCGATATGCGCATACAAAAGCGGTCATTCCAAGCTCATTGAACCAGCGGGCATACGCACTTCCCTCATGATCGGCCAGATGCGTGTACCCACCGCCGGGCAGGATCAGGACACTGGCATCCGTTTTCGGATGATCCGGGACCCATACATCGAGCCGGACTTCCGGGTAGTCTTTCCACAGCTGTATACTCTCCGTGCGCAACAGGCATCCCTCTTTCGCGTTTTTACGCGCTATTCTAGCGCACCGTGCGTGTGCATGTCAAACCGGGTGCAGGAAATACAGTCAATCAGTCGAATATGGAATTTGAGGAAGTGTGCGCATGGTTTCCAGGCACACGATGGCAGGGAGGAAACACCGCAGGTGGCCATGTTTTCATTTAACGATAAATACATCACCATGGGTTCCGTGGTGCTGGATAACCAGTTTATTCTTGAATATATGCCTTCAGCCGGCGAAGAAGCGCTGAAGGTGTATCTGTATGGGCTCATGGTCTGTACATATCAGCCGGAGGATATGTGCATGAGCCAGATGGAGCATGATCTGAACCTGAGCCAGAAGGAGATTGAGAATGCACTCCGGTACTGGGAGAGAGTCGGCCTGGTGCAGCGGATCCGGGATCAGGAACCGGCGTATCGTTTCCTTCATGCCAATCAGACCGTGTTTTTGGGTGAAGCGCCGGCGCCGGACCAGGAGTATACCCGCTTTTCCGAGGCAGTGTATGCCGTTTTCGGGAATGACCAGCACCTGCATGGTCAGACGATTGTGCGCTATTATGAATGGGTGGAGGAGCTTGGCCTGCCCCAGGAAGTGGTTCTGATGCTGATCCGGCACATGATTACCGTCAAGGGAAAGAACTTCTCGTTCACGGCGGCAAACAAGCTGGCACTGCAGCTCAGGGATGAGCATGTCAGGACCATTGAGGACGCTGAAAAAGCCCTGAGCCGCAGCCGCAAGGTAACGGAAGGCGCCCGCGCCGTTCTGAGCCGGTTCCATATGCGCCGGGAGCCTACAGAAGACGAGCTGGACCTGTATCAGAAATGGCTTTATGAATGGGAGTTTGAACCGGATGCGATTCTGGAAGCATGCAAGGAAACGACGGCATCCATGGTTCCAAGCTTCCGCTATCTGGACAGTGTGCTCCGGAAACTGATGGAACGTGGCGGGAAAAAGGTACGGACCGCAGAAGGCCAGGCGGAAGCCCGCAAGGAGTATGCGGATCAGGTGGAGAGCCTGAAAACGCTTCTGTATATACTGGGGAATCCGTCGATCCGCGTCAACGAAGGCACACTGCTGCTTTATCAGGACATGCGCAAGCTCTATGATGACAGTGTCATCCAGCTGGCTGCCCAGGAATGCTCCCGTGCCGGTGGAAAACTGGAAGACGTTGCCAGTATGCTGGAAAGCTGGCAGAAAAAGGGCCTGAAGGACAGGAGCGAGGTTGAAACCTATATCCAGTCCTTCCATAAGGAGACAGGACTGCTGACCGGTCTGTCAGAACTCTGGGGCACGCGCAAGCGGAATGGTGAGGCCAACCGGAAGCTTCTGCGGAAATGGATGCAGGAGTGGGGCATGACGGAACAGATGATTCTGCTGGCCGCAGAACAGGCGCGCGCAGCGGATAACCCCATGACGTATCTTGATGCCGTGCTCAAACAGTGGCACGCATCGGGCATCCAGACGCCTGAGGCTGCACAGGCAGCACAGCAGGCAAGAGTGTCTGCTGCCCCGGCGGATACCCGTCAGAAGGAGACACGGGGACGCACAGGCAAGACAGTGATTGAACAGCAGTATGATCAGCGGGAGAATACAGAACACAGCGGCGAGGACATTCCTGATTTCCTCCTGAAGTACAGAAAGGAGCTCGAGAACAATGCGCAAGGAAATCCTTCGGGATCTGGAACAGGAGTATGAGCAGCGCCGTGCGGAAAACAACCGCGTGTTCTTTGAACGGCAGCAGAAGGCAGAGCAGGCCTGCCCGGAGATCGGTCGGCTGCTCCAGGCAAGACAACAGCTGATTTTTTCCGGAATCCGCGGGATCCTGGACCGCAGGACCGTCCGGAATATTCCTGAACAGATGCAGGAAATCTCCGGCAAAATCACAGCCCTTCTCGAGTCCGGCGGATTCCCGGCGGATTATCTGGAACCGGTTTACCATTGTCCGCTGTGCAAGGACCGGGGGTATGTCGGGGACAGTGTCCGGGAAATGTGCAGCTGTATGCGCCGTGAACTCTATGCCCGGCTTTACCGCAGTATCGGTCTCGAGCAGGAAAAGGATGAATCGTTTGACAGCCTGAACCTGTCCCTGTTTTCCGACCAGGTGATCCCTGAACTGGGCTGCAGCCAGCGTCAGATGATGCAGCTGATTGCACAGGTGACCAGAAATTGGGCCATGACCTGGCCGGACACGCGGATGCGTGGCGGGATTCTACTGACAGGCTCCACGGGCCTTGGAAAGACCTACCTGATGCACTGTATCGCCAAGGTACTTCTGGAGCGCGGCAAGGAGGTTCTGGTTCTGAGCATGTACCGT
>ONWQ01000206.1 GCA_900321565.1 uncultured Eubacteriales bacterium | reverse complement strand
GAACGTGCATTCCTGTTTGCGGAAGAAGCAGACAACCGGTATGCCAAGTATGCACGCTGTCCGGTACCGGACCGGGCAAACTTCCGGATCGGTTCCGGAGCGGGTAATGAAATCCGATGCAGTTCCGATCTTCTGGACTCCAGGCACTGTGTTCTTACGATCCGGGACCGGGTCTGGACAGTGGAAGACTGCGGCAGCCGTATGGGTACATATGTCAACGGCAGACGGCTGAGGAGCGGAAGCAGCAGACTGAACCCCGGGGATACCGTCATGCTTCTGAACCAGAAATTCATTGTATTGCCGGGGCTGCTTGTTTTCAATGCGCAGTACATTGTGCTGGATTCCGTGAAGACGCACCTGCGGCCCATGCATGCTTTCCGCATACCGGAGGACCAGATGATCCTTCCGGGAAACCCGCCCCGGTATTTTCATCGGGAGGCAAGGTTCACAAGCGATCTGGAGCGTCTGGATCTGTCCGTGGATGCTCCGCCGCCTGCACCGGGTAAGCAGGATGAAGCACCGGCTTATCTGACCTATGGCCCGGCTGTTACTTCCGGGGCAGCCATGCTGCTGGGCGGTATGAATCCCATCATGAGTATCGGGATGCTGGCAAGCTCCATTCTGTTCCCGGGCCTGGGACGCAAGCGCACACGGCTGCTTGCGCAGGAAGCGGAGCAGAAACGCCAGGAGGCGTATGAGGATTACCTGGCAAGCCTGGAAAAAGAGCTGAAGACTCTGAACTTGAAGCAGACAGAACTGATGCGCAGGCAGATGCCGGAGCCTGCGACTGAGTTCCGGAAAATCCTGTCGGATCCGCGTACATTGTGGTCACGACGGCCTGAACAGAAGGATTTCCTGGGCCTGCGTGTCGGGACAGGGGACATTCCGATGGCAGCCAGTCTGAGTTTTCCGAAAGAGGTTGCCGGAGCAGAGGACGATCCGCTGAAGGAAGCGCTCCGGACGTTCCGGGACAGACCGCGCATGCTGGAGAACGTACCGATCCCGCTTGACCTGAGAAGGTTTTACATTACAGGCATCAGTGGCAAGAGCAGCCTGCGGCAGTCCTTTGCGCTTCAGCTGATCGGTCAGCTGACCGTGCATGCCGGGTATGATGACCTGCGGCTGTGCCTGATCGGCCCGATGGAAGGCGCTCTATCGTGTCTGCGCTGGCTGCCGCATACATGGAATCCGGAAAAGGATATGCATTATACGGCGAATACCCGTGAGGAAATGAACCGGCTGGTCCCGGCGTTGGATCAGCTGCTGACGCCTCACAGGCGTACTTCCCAGGGGCTGGTTTACGTCGGAGAAACGGTTCTGATCCTGATCTCAGACTCTGAGCTTGCGCATGCCGGCGTACTGACCCGGCTTCTGATGGATGCAAGCTATACGGATGTGCATGTCATGATCCTTGCCGAGCATGGCTCACAGCTGCCGAGCCGTACGGACCTGGCCATCAGTCTGAAGGAGGACCAGGCGCGTATGGTCTGGCAGGAAGGGACCACGCGTATGCACGAGGATTTCCGGCTGGATCCTCCGGTGGACGGTGTGCTTCCGTCCCTGGCAAGTCTTATGGCCAACACGATCCTTGAACTGCAGGGTGAGTCGGAATCCATGCCAAGAACTGTTCCGTTCCTGGATATGTTTGATGTCCAGGATGTCCATCACCTGAATATTCTTTCGCGCTGGGAGCATGCGGACCCGATCCATACGCTTGGGGCACCCATCGGGATCAGTGAGGATGGAGACCTGTGCAGTCTGGATGTTCATGAAAAAGGGGACGGACCGCACGGGCTGATTGCCGGTACCACGGGCTCGGGCAAGAGCGAGCTGATCATGAGCTTTATCCTGTCCATGGCGATCTCGTACAGTCCTCTGGACGTCACGTTTGCACTGATCGACTATAAGGGCGGCGGCATGGCGAATGCCTTTGCAGACCTGCCGCATACGGTGGGCGTGATCACCAATCTGGACGGGAGCGCACTGCATCGTTCACTGTCCTCGATTGAAAGCGAAAACATCCGCCGGCAGACACTGTTTGCGAATACGCAGAAAGCCCTCGGACTTGCCAAGATGGAGATCGGGGATTACCAGCGGCTGTACCGTGAGGGCAAGGTTTCCGAACCCATGCCGCACCTGATTATTCTTACGGACGAGTTTGCCGAGCTGAAGACGCAGGAACCGGAGTTCATGCAGAAGCTGATCTCAGCAGCCCGTATCGGCCGCAGTCTGGGCGTGCACCTGGTGCTGGCAACCCAGCAGCCGGCCGGGGTCGTGGATGATCAGATCATGACCAATACCAATTTCCGCCTGTGCCTGCGCATGTCCACTCCACAGGACAGCCAGAGCATACTGAAAACAACGGACGCAGCCTTTCTGAACCATCCCGGAAGCTTTTACAAGCAGGTCGGGACGGTCATGATCAGGGCACAGTCCGGGTATACCGGTGCGGACTATACACCGGAGAAGGCACTGATGCCGGAATGCAGTGCGGAAGTTCTGGACCATATGGGGAATGTGCGTAAGGCCTGTGAGTTTTCACCAGGCAAACATCACAAGCGGGAAACACAGGCGCTGGCAGTCACGCGGTATATTCAGGAACTGGCCGAGCGTGAGCAGATTCATGTGCGTCCGCTCTGGGTTCCGCTGCTGGAGGAGAAGATTCCGCTGTCCGGGCTGTATGCACGCTATCCGATCGCTGTGGAGCCCTGGGCACCAGCTGCCGTCCTGGGCGAGATGGACGATCCGGCAAACCAGAGGCGGGCTCCGGTCAGGATCAGTCTGACCAGCGGAAAGCATACGCTGATATACGGTGCGCTTGGAAGCGGCAAAGCCATGGCTCTGATGACCGTTCTGTCGGACCTGGTGACGCACTATACAGCGGATGCACTGCATATCTATATTCTGGACTATGGTGACAGTGGGCTTGCCCTCTGGAAAACAGCCCCGCATGTCGGGGATGTACTGCTCAGTGACGAGGACGAAAAGCTTCAGCGCCTGCTGAATCTGATCGAGAATGAGATTGCGCGGCGCAGAAAAGTGCTGGGCGGTATGGCAACGGACCAGCCGGTTTCGGAACGCATGCAGGCGGAGGGCATTCCATATCTCCTGTTGGTTCTGCATCATCTTTCCTCTGTTCAGGAGCATCTGAGTGATCAGCTTGACCGACTGCTGCGGATCATGAAGGATGGCGCACGCTGGGGCATCACGGTCCTGGCAACACAGGAATCGGCTTCAGGCCTGCGCATTCAGCTGCAGGACCGGTTCGCAGTACGGTATGTTCTGCAGATGGATCATGATGATGACTACAGAACACTGCTGGGCCGGACCAATGGCATGAAACCGGCCGGCGTACAGGGACGCGGTCTGTTCCGTGAGGATCAGGTTCTGTATGAATTTCAGACGGCTGCAGCGGACGAAGACCCGTCCACGCTCTGCAGGCGGAGCCGGGATGCATGGCAGGGCCGCTGTGCGGCGTCTGTACCTGTCATGCCGGACCATGTAACGCCCGAACTTCTGAAGGCGTATCTGGACCCGCAGTATCCGCTGCGGATACCGGTCGGTCTGAGCACGGCACAGATTGAGCCGGTGATCTACCCATGGGACAGCCGGAACGTTCATCTGGTCCTGGGACAGGAACCGGACGTGCATGCATTCCTGCATGCTGTCTCGGAACTGGCCGTCCGGAACGGACTGGGTGTCACTTTCCTGGAAGCGACCGGAGACCAGGCGCATTCAGAAAAGATTGCGGACACGGTATCCCGGATGTTTGAGCAGTGCCGGAAAATGAAATCGGCAGGAACGACCGGAGAACCGTCTTCCGTGCCGCAGGGGCTGATCCTGATACCATCATGGCAGCGCATAGTTCAGGTACTGGATGAGGAACGCCAGGAAATGCTGCGGGCCATGCTGGAAAAGGCG
>ONWQ01000150.1 GCA_900321565.1 uncultured Eubacteriales bacterium | reverse complement strand
TTCTAGATACCAACATATCACTTCCAGATGTTTCGCTGGATGGAGTCGTGCTGTTGTTATAGTAGGGTCAGCGTTTATAAACGATTCTGAGGTATAACATATGCTACTTGCCCTTTATAGCACTATTCTGTGAAAGTGTAATTATGAATTTTAAAAAACAAAACAGAAACAAATATTGAAAAAGTAGCTGTCACTGGTCATTGCGCAAAGCCATTATTTTAGCTATAATACTGGCCGTTCAAGTGATCCAAGAAAGGGGATTATCCATATGGTTCAGGCGGTTGTTGGTGCAAACTGGGGCGATGAAGGTAAGGGTAAAGTTACCGACATGCTTGCTGATCAAAGCGATATTGTTGTACGATTCCAGGGCGGTGCAAACGCAGGTCACACAATTATTAATGAATATGGAAGGTTCTCACTGCATCTCCTTCCATCGGGTGTATTCCATAAGCAAGTCATTAATGTTATCGGTCCTGGTGTTGCATTAAACATAGAGGCTTTGGAAAAAGAACTGAATGGACTCAAAGAGCAGGGTGTGCCGCAGCCTCAGTTACTCATTTCGGATCGATGCCAGGTATTAATGCCCTATCATGTGGATTTTGACCGGTTTGAAGAAGAAAGATTGGGTAAACAGTCATTTGGCTCCACAAAGTCTGGAATTGCACCATTCTATTCTGATAAGTTTGCAAAGGTCGGAATTCAGGTTTGTCAATTATATGACGAAGCAATACTTCGGGAACGTTTGGCAATCGCTCTGGTAAAAAAGAATTGTTTATTAGAGCATCTTTATCATAAACCTACAATTGACCTTGATGAAATGGTACATATCATGATGGAATATGGGGCTAGAATTAAGCCTTATGTAGCAGATACGACCCGTTTCCTCATGGATGCTGATCAAAAAGGTAAGAAGATCCTTCTGGAAGGACAGTTGGGTACTTTGCGGGACCCCGATCACGGAATTTATCCATATACAACGTCTTCTTCGCCGCTTGCCGGTTTTGGATGTGTTGGGGCAGGAATTCCACCAACAAGCTTAAAAAAGATCTTTGCTGTAACTAAAGCCTATTCAAGCGCAGTTGGAGCAGGACCTTTTGTAAGTGAAATCCATGGAGATGAAGCCAAGAAATTGCGTGATCGTGGCGGTGATCGCGGTGAATATGGAGCAACTACTGGTAGACCACGTTCTGTCGGCTGGTTTGATTGTGTAGCAAGCCGATATGGTGTTATGGTTCAGGGAGCGACTGAGGTTGTTTTAACAAACTTGGACGTATTAGGTTATCTGGATGCCATTCCTGTATGTGTGGCGTATGAAACAGATGACGGACAAGTTCTGAATAGTTTTCCATCCACTCCTACACTCATGCATTGCAAACCGGTGCTTGAAACGCTTCCGGGATGGAAATGTGATATCCGTGGGATTAAATCCTATAAAGATCTCCCAGAAGAATGCAAGGCATACGTTGATTTTCTTGAGCGTGCAGTTGGTGCTCCTATTCATATGGTTTCGAACGGTCCACGACGTGAAGATATGTTATACCGCTAATCTTAAAAGCTGCCATGGAAACATGGCGGCATTCGTTGTTAACGGCGCTTTATTATGTTAACGTGCGAAAGGACTCTATATGATTGCTATTATCGACTATGGACTTGGCAATTTGAAAAGTGTGAAAAATGCTTTTACTTACCTGGGTTTTGAGTCAATAATTACAGCAAATACACAGGAAGTGAGAGAGGCAAGTCACATTGTTCTGCCGGGAGTAGGTGCATTTTGTGACTGTATTCATGCTTTACATGATTGCGGTATGGATACAGAAGTTTTATCTGCTGTCGCGTCGAATAAACCGCTTCTTGGAATTTGTGTTGGCATGCAAATGCTTTATGAAGGCAGTGAAGAGAATGGGGTTTATCATGGTTTGGGAGTTTTCCGTGGATGGGTTAGAAAACTGCCTTATCATGAGGGAGGAAAGATCCCGCATATGGGGTGGAATACGATTCATACCCGGTCATGTCCCCTGTTTGATGGTAATGAAGAGCATGATGTCTATTTTGTCCATTCCTATGCTTGCCAAGAGATTACAGAAGAAACGGCAGCTACTTGTGTTTATGGAGTACCCTTTGTTGCGGCATGTTGCAAGGGGAGTGTAATGGCTACACAATTCCATCCTGAAAAGAGTGGTAACGCAGGTTTGCGGATGTTGAAACGATTTGCTGAGTTTTCGGTTCCTGTAAAGGAGGGCTCAGAATGCTAAATAAGCGTATAATTCCATGTCTCGACATTCGGAACGGACGTGTAGTAAAAGGTGTGAATTTTGTAGGAATTCGAGATGCCGGCGATCCTGTGGAAGCTGCTATCCGTTATAACCAGGAGGAAGCAGATGAGTTGGTACTTCTGGATATCAATGCCAGCCACGAAGGCAGAGGAACCATGCAGGATGTTGTAAGTCAGGTTGCTGAGCAGGTGTTTATCCCGTTTACTGTTGGGGGCGGTATTGGAAGCATTGAAGACATACGTCAGATGTTGCTTCTGGGAGCGGATAAAGTGTCTATCAATTCACCGGCTGTGAAGAATCCTGATTTGATAGAAGAAGCTGCGCTTCGATTCGGAAGTCAGTGTATTGTACTTGCAATGGATGTCAGGGCAAGAAGTGGCGGATGGGATGTGTATATTCATGGCGGGAGAGTAAACACGGGTTTAGATGCGATAAAATGGGCTGAAGAAGGTGTACGCCGTGGAGCCGGTGAAATCTTGCTGACGAGTATGGACACAGATGGGGTGCGGAATGGTTATGCGATGGATATTACCAGACGTATTGCTGATATCGTCCCGGTGCCGGTAATTGCCAGCGGTGGTGCTGGATGTCGAGAGCATTTTAAACAGGTATTAACCGACGGACATGCAGACGCAGCCTTAGCTGCCACCCTGTTTCATGACCGGATTCTGCCTATTCCCGAGTTGAAAGCATACTTGTGCTCAGAAGGAGTTCCCATGAGGAGGATGGAAAATGTCATATGAGAGCTTGCTTGCACAGAGATTAGTACCATATGTTGCCGGAGAACAGCCTAAGCAACAGAAAATGATCAAGCTGAATACAAATGAGCATCCTTATGGTTGTTCACCTTCTGTAAAGACAGCTATACAAAAGGAAATGGATCAGCTTCGTCTTTATCCTGACACGGAAGCGACTGCCCTTCGTGAAGCGATAGCGGAGACGGAAGGCCTGAAAGCAGAGGAGATCTTTTGTGGGAATGGGTCAGATGAAGTCCTCGCATTTTCATTTGCCGCTTTTTTTGCAGGTAAGGATGTATATGCGCCAGAAATCACCTACTCATTTTATCCGGTTTATGCAAACCTCTTTGGTGTACATTATCATCCATGTGTAATGAATCCGGACTTTTCTGTCAACTTGGATGCGCTTAAGCAGGGTGGACCTATTGTGCTGGCGAATCCTAATGCACCGACAAGCCTCTGGCTTGATACAGATCAATTGGAATCACTGGCTTTATACACTCAATCCATAGATGAAATACTGCTTATTGACGAAGCCTATGCAGCATTTGCACCTGAAACAGCGAAAAGATTGCTGTGTATGGATAATGTCCTTATCGTACGGACTTTCTCTAAAAGCCACGGACTTGCCGGGCTTCGAGTTGGATATGCAATGGGGAATCCAAGACTGATCAATGCTTTACGGCGAGTCAGAGATTCATTTAATTCGTACCCTGTGGACCGTCTTGCACAGGCAGGTGCAAGAGCCGCTGTGCTGGATACGGAGTGGACACATTCCACAGTCAATCGGATTATTCAAACAAGGGACCACTGTTACATGACATGGAAAGCGTCAGGTTTTTCTGTTATGAAAAGTGCAACTAATTTTCTGTTTATAAAAGTGGCATCGGATGATGCTGCTCCTGTTCAGAGAAGACTTAGGGAAAATGGGATACTTGTCCGACACTTTAACAGTGAAAAGCTTCGGCCATACCTTCGAATAACCGTGGGCACGGAGGATGATATGGAACAGGTAACCAGAGAATTATTGAATATGGAATGCTAAGAGGCTTTAGATTATCCGTGTGGATAGTGTTAGAAGATGTTCATACTCAAATGCCCGGAGAATTTGTGGCCCGGCGTTCTGAAAAAAAACGTTTCAGAAGCGTCTGACAATCTTGTTCGCATATTGAAGAAATCCACTGTGTGCTCCCTTGCAGCTCAGGGTCCATTGGAAGATCATAAACACTTCCACAGCAACCACGCAATGGATCAGAAGCACCATATACGCAGAGCCCAACACGGGCCATTAGAATTGCACCGGCACACATGGGGCAAGGTTCAAGTGTTACATATAGCGTTGTGTCATTCAAACGCCAAGAATGAAGGAAATTTGCCCCTTTTTGCAGTGCAAGAATCTCTGCGTGAGCAGTAGGATCATGCAGGCTTTCCCTGAGGTTATGTGTACGTGCTATAACTCTGTCTTGGTGAACTAAAACGCAACCTACAGGCATTTCGCCCTTCAGATAAGCCATCCTTGCTTCCTTTATAGCGAATTGCATAAAAACATCATGAGTCATAGCATCACGTCTCCATAAACATCATATTCGTGTCGTTCGTATATAACGATTGCTACGATATAATTGTAACAATTCCTTATATGAGTGACAACTGCTTTTGAAACATGCTTATTGATTTGCTCCCCATCAATTCTGTTTAGGATTCAAGCACTACATTGTTTGTATCTCCAGAGAGTACAGACTCACTTGAAGAAAGCGAAATCTTCAAGCCTCTGTTGTTACGAGCAGGGAGAGATCGCCGAAAGAAAGATGTTCGAGGCATCTGGCGGACTACCAAATCAGCGTTATAGAATCACCAATTGATCATTTTTGATATTGATCCCAAACCTGAAGGAATTTGCATAATAAAATCTTTTAGGGTTATATAGGGTAGGGCGAATAGCACTATGGATATGAAATAGAAGTCTATGGATAACAGTGAAAATCCTAAGTGTTGTTAGGGTCATTACTTACATGATCACGACAAAACAGAACAACTGGAACAGGTGAGTTTCGATGAAATGGCTAATTGCTTCAGACATTCATGGATCAGCATATTGGTGTGAGAAGCTAATCCATGCCTGGCATAACGAACAAGCAGACCGTATGCTTTTGTTGGGTGATATTTTGTATCATGGACCCAGAAATGAACTTCCCAAGGAATACAATCCCAAGGATACTATTCGTATGCTTTCAGAACTTGATGGAAGCATTTTGTGCGTGCGTGGGAACTGTGATGCCGAGGTTGACCAGATGGTACTTCCATTCCCAATACTGTCAGAACATGCATTCATTCCTGTAGGTAACCATTTGATGTTTGTTACTCACGGGCACAAATACAATTCTTCGAATCTTCCGCCTTTGCATTATGGTGATATTCTGTTACATGGTCATACGCATATTCCTGAGTGCGTGCAATCGTCTCAAGGAATATGGATCATCAATCCAGGTTCAGTTTCCATACCAAAAGCAAACAGCTGGAATGGATATGTTCTTTATGAAAACCAGAGTTTCATCTGGAAGGACTTTGATGGAAATACCAGAAATCATTGGATTTCTGAGTAATTGCAATCATTAGTATCCAATTGTTTTCTTTAAACAATTATGGATACAATACGTAAAAAAGCATTTGCTTAAGCCCTTTTGCAAAAGGCTAAGCAAATGCTCATTTTGAATTAGCAACTGCAACACCTGAATGGTTGCTAGTTTATCCATTCAGCGCGAGAAGACTCCAACCTCAACAATCCGCAGATTGTAGGTAGTGAGATGAATCGCGTTTTTCGTTTGGTTTTCTGGCAAAATTTGCCATATTAATATAACTAGCAACGGATGCTGGGAAACAAGATATTTCATATGTAAATGGCGAAGCGGAAATCGCATCCAGGCGAAGTCTGAAAGTGAATGAAACGACAGGCAGCATGCTTTAGGCATGCAGGTTTCGGATGAAACAACCAGGGAACAGGCGGAATTGTTTGTCAGGACGATCGGATGTGTACGCTATGTGTGGAATTATGTGCTGTTCATGCGTAGACAGGAATACAAACTGGAAGGGCTGTTTCCGGGACGGAATGAATGTAGCAGGGTGCTGACGGAACTGAAAGCAGATGACGCATGCCAGTGGCTGAACGAAGTGGACTCCATAGCACTGCAGACAGCGCTGGAGTATCAGCTGGAAGGCTGGGAGAGATTCTTTCGTGGACAGGGAGGCCAGCCGCATTTCAAAACCCGAAAGAGTCACCGGGATGCGTATATAACAAAAGCCGTGGGGAACAACATATGCCTGGAAGGGAAAAAAGCTTCGTCTGTCAAAGGCAGGCTGGGTACGTCTCCGTCTGTCAAGAAAACCGGAAGGAAAGATCCAGCGGGTAACGGTGAGCAGGAACCCGGTAGGGCGATGGTTTGTGTCAGTGCTTTGTGAGACAGAAAAACCTCAGCCCCTGGCTCCGGGCATCGGGGATGTGGGGATCGAAGATCTGGCTGTGATGGACAGCGGAATCAAATACAGCAGCCCCCCGGCATTGGAAAAGATGCTTTCGCAGCTGAAGGAGGAGCAGCGCATTCTGACCCAAAAAACAAAGGGCAGCAGGCACTGGGAGAAGCAGAGGCTGAAGGTGACAAGGCTGCATGAGCAGGTGATGAACATACGGAAGAACCATGCCCATGAAATCAGTACAGAGCTGGTACGCAGATATGACCGAATCATGACGGAAAATCTGAGCATTCAGGAAATGCTGAAAACATCAGAAGCCGATTGCGCAAGGGGAATCATAGCCAGCGGCTGGAGTGAACTGATTTCGATGCTGGAGTACAAATGTGTATGGTATGGAAGGAAGTTCGTCAGGATGGGAATGTATTTCCCGTCTTCTCAGTTGTGTTCTGCATGCGGCTTTCAGAATGCGGAAGTAAAGAACCTGAACATACGCGAATGGGTCTGCCCTGTATGCGGAGAAAGACATGACCGGGATATCAATGCTGCAAAGAATATAAAATGGAAGGAGCCCGTCTGCTGGCAGGAATCCTTCCATAAACAATCCCCAGAATCGGGTGGGAAGCACCCGAAATGTGGTGAGAAGATTCAAGGCGCGAAACCTTACACTGCGGCTGAGTTGCTGCAGAGGGCTCAGAGGAGAATCCCCCGCTTCAACGGCGACGCCGTAAGCGGGGGTGCTTCAAATAGAACTAAATACAGAGTCTGACAGCATTATCAGTTAGCATTTCAAAAATCAATTTCTTTGGAAATAACATACGATAGAGCTGTTTTGTTCATACACTTATTGGTTTGATTTCCCATACTTCATCAGCGTACTGTTGAACAGTACGATCTGAGGAAAACTTGCCGCTTGATGCGATGTTTTCCAGGCATTTTTTTGCAAATACAGTTGGTTGCTGTGAGTAATCGTTAATAGCTTTTAATTTTGTTTCGAGATAAGACGGGAAATCTTGAAGTATATAGTAATGATCAGGCTGATGCCATGATGCACCGTTCAATATTGATGAATAAAGCTCTGCTAATCCACCATCCGGATCTGGGATCAGACCATTTACCAGGTCATCAACTACTTGATGAATAATGGGATCATTTTCATATATTTCTTTGGGGTTATATGTGCTTTTCAAAGAATTAAGTTCTTCGACTGTAGCGCCGAAAATGTAGTTGTTTTCGCGTCCTGCTTCCTGAACAATTTCTATATTCGCCCCATCGTATGTGCCTAAAGTAACAGCGCCGTTAAGCATGAGCTTCATGTTCCCAGTCCCACTTGCTTCGGTACCGGCAGGGGATATTTGCTCAGAGATGTCTGCGGCCGGAATAATGCTTTCAGCAAGACTGCAGTTATAATTTGGAAGAAATATAACACGCATATACTTCTGCGTTGTCTCATCATGATTCACTATTTCTGCAATTTTATTAATAAAATAGATGATGGACTTAGCACGTGTATAACCGGAGGCTGCTTTGGCACCAAATATGAAAGCAGTCGGTGGAATTGGAGCAATGCGGTTTTCTTTTATGCCGTGCCAGATAGCTAAAATGGAAAATGCATTCATGAGCTGTCGCTTGTACTCATGAAGTCGTTTGACTTGAACATCAAAGCACATTTCCGGCGATACATGTTCTCCGGTCAAATCAAAAATAATACTGCACAATTGTTGCTTCTTGATTTGCTTGACTTGTCTGAAACGGGATATGAGAGTTTCGTCAATATGCTGTTTCAGTAAAGATAACCGGTTAAGATCGGTGAGAAAACCATCCCCAATATACGACTGAATGAGTTCGGTCAGCTCAGAGTTACATAAGCCAAGCCATCGGCGTGGTGTAATCCCGTTGGTCTTGTTTTGGAAACGCTCGGGATACAAGGCGTACCATTCACGAAAGAGATCTTTACGCAGCAGATCAGAATGAATTTCTGCCACACCGTTTGTAACGTGAGTCGCATAAACAGCGAGCTGCGCCATATGGACCTGACGGTCATATATAATACAGCATTGAGGTGTTGGTCTCAATGCATGCTCATGTAATTCAGCAATGCAGTGTAAATCAATTTCCTGAATGATTTGCACTATATCTGGAACAACCAAAGAAAGCAGCTTAAGATCCCATTTTTCCAATGCTTCCTGCATGATTGTATGATTGGTATAGGAAAAAGTTGACCGAGCTAACTCTAAAGCATCCCTGAAGTGCATCCCACGTGCTTTTAACAGGCGGATCATTTCCGGAATAGCCATAACAGGATGCGTATCATTTAACTGAACCGCAAATTCCTTATGAAAATGGCTCCAATCATTCCCATGGCGAGCTTCATACTTGCGAAACATATCCTGCATACTAGCTGAAACAAGAACGTATTGTTGCTGTATACGCATCTTTTTGCCCTCTGAATTGTTATCATTAGGGTATAAGAACATCGTGATTACTTCAGCATTACGCTTGTCAGCTTCAGCTTTGGCATATTTCTGCTGACTGAACAAAGCATAGTCTACAGGCGTCAGGCTTTCACATTGCCATAGACGTAACGTTGCGACTGTTTGCGATTTGTAACCAATAATAGGCATATCATACGGAACAGCAAGAATATTACCTGTTTTCATTGGCACAATAACAGCCTCATCGTAGCGGCGTATGCTCCATGGATCACCATATTTGGACCAATCGTCCGGTTGCTCAATTTGCCTTCCGTTGATAATAGACTGATGAAAGAGTCCATACTTATATCGTAGGCCGTACCCCTGTAGTGGCAATGAAAGTGTTGCCGCTGAGTCAAGAAAACACGCGGCAAGACGTCCAAGTCCTCCGTTTCCAAACGCGTCATCTTCAATGGTTTCCAATACTTGTAGGGAAAGCCCACGCATCTTGAAGAGTTCATTGAGATCATCAAGGACTCCAAGATTAAAGAGATTAGAATAGACCATTCTGCCCATAAGGTATTCTGCTGAAAGATAACACGCTTGTTTGTGGTTATTGCACGCTTTTTCGCATTGGAGCCATGCTGGAGTAACAAGCTCGAT
>ONWQ01000277.1 GCA_900321565.1 uncultured Eubacteriales bacterium | reverse complement strand
GAATGTTAGCTGTGCTAACATATCTGTAATCATTATGTAATTGACAGATGCCTTATGCGTTCCGTATCATAAAGCAAACGAAGCCAATGTGCAAGCACTTCTGGCGGGAAAGGAGCCATGCTCATGCAAAGTTATGACATTCTCATCATCGGCGGCGGTGTGATCGGCAGTGCGGTTGCTCGCGAACTGACACGCTACCGGCTCTCAGTCGGGGTTCTGGAAAAGGAAAGTGATGTGTGCACCCAGACCAGCGGCCGTAATACAGGTATGCTGCATGCCGGTTTTCTCTATAAGACAGGCAGTCTGAAAGCACAGTGCTGTGTGGAAGGGAACCGGGAATTTGATCAGGTGGCAAAAGAGCTGGACGTACCGTTCAAGCGTACCGGTAAGCTGATTGTCGGTTTTACCGAAGAGCACCGGCAGCGTCTGCTGGCCATGATTGAGCGCGGCAAGGCCAACGGTGTTCCGGGCATGGAACTGATTGACCGCAAGCGGATGGATGAGATTGATCCCTCAGCCGGAGGAAACTTTGCCATCTATTGCCCGACCAGCGGGATTCTGGATCCTTTCATTTATACGATTGCACTGGCCGAGAATGCTGTGCACAACGGAGCCAAATACCATCTGTACACTGAGGTCACAGGCTCTGAGATGATGGATGACGGACGGCATCTGCTGCATACCACCAAAGGCGATTTTGCAGGCCGCTGGGTGATCAACTGTGCCGGGCTGCACAGTGCACAGATCAGCACCATGCTCGGTATTCCCGGGTATGTCATCCAGCCGGTGAAGGGCGAATACTTCGTGCTGGACAAGAAGGCCGGCGCTTTTGCAAAGATTCCGGTATACCCGGCACCCACTGAACGGAATACCTTCGACACGCACGCAACACCCACGGTGGACGGGAACGTTCTGGTTGGTCCCAACAGCTTCAATGTGGAAGACGGCGAAGATTACAGTGTGCGCCAGGTGGGCATGGACGGCCTGCAGGAGAGCGGCGCACGCATGTTCAAGCATATGAAGCGTGAGTACTATATCCGCACCTTCGCCGGTGCACGCCCGAAGCGGATTGATCCGGCGACCGGGGAGATTCAGGACTTTCTGATCGAGCGCAGGGATGAGGTTCCCGGTGTGATCAACCTTGTGGGTATCGAGAGCCCGGGCCTGACCAGTGCACTGCCTATTGCAAGGCGTGTGGTCAGACTGCTGGCTGAGAAGGAAGCACTGACACCGAACCCGGACTTTGATCCTGTGCGCAAGGGCATTGTCCGCTTCCATGAAGCGAGCCGGGAAGAACAGGCACGCATGATTGCCGAGAATGCAGACTATGGCGAGATTGTCTGCCGCTGCGAGACGGTCACACGTGCGGAGATCATTCAGGCGATCCATAACCCGCTGGGTGTGTGTACGGTGAACGGCATCAAGGTGCGTACCCGGGCGAGCATGGGACGCTGCCAGGGCGGTTATTGTGAAACACGCATTACGGCCATGATCCGGGAAGAACTGCATAAGGCGGTCACGGACGTGTGCCTGACCAATGGAAATTCCACCATGTTTACCGGATATGTCAAGGGAGGCGAGCAGGCATGATGCATAAGCAGGCAGTGATTGTGGGCGGTGGCCCCGCGGGTCTTGCGGCGGCACTGCGTCTGAAGGAAAAGGGCGTAAATGATATCCTGATCCTGGAACGTGAACATCTGCTGGGCGGCATTCTGCGCCAGTGCATTCATGACGGTTTCGGCCTGACCCGGTTCGGCGAGAGCCTGTCCGGTCCCGAGTATGCACAGCGCTTCATTGACAAGGTACTGGAAGCCGGGATTGAGTGCATTACGGACTGCACGGTCCTGGATATCACGGGCGAAAAGCTTGTGACTGCAGCAAGCCGCGCACATGGATTGCTGCAGATTCAGGCAGATGCTGTACTGCTGACCATGGGCTGCCGGGAACGCACCCGCGGTGCACTGGCAACACCGGGAACGCGTCCGGCGGGTGTATATACCGCCGGGGTTGCCCAGAACTATATCAATCTGCAGAATATCATGGTCGGTCATGAAGTCGTGATCCTGGGCAGCGGCGACATCGGGCTGATCATGGCCCGGCGTATGACGCTGGAAGGTGCGCATGTCAAGGGTGTATATGAAGTTCAGCCGTACCCGAGCGGACTGCCGCGCAATATTGAACAGTGTCTGAATGACTACCATATTCCGCTGCATCTGAGCCATACGGTAGTGGATATCCGTGGCCGGGAACGCCTGACAAGCGTAGTCGTTGCCCAGTGCGACGAACGGTTCCGTCCGATCCCGGGTACAGAAGAGGAAATCCCCTGTGATACCCTGATCCTTTCTGTGGGCCTGATCCCTGAAAATGAACTTTCACTGGCTGCCGGTGTGGAACTGGACGCGCGTACCCGTGGCGCGTTCGTGGATGAACACTGCCAGACCGGTGTCCCCGGTATCTTTGCTGCCGGCAATGTGCTGCATGTGCATGACCTGGTGGACTTTGTGTCCCTGGAAGCGGAGGCACTGGCTGACAGTGCTGCGGAATACCTGCTTACCGGCTCTCTGCCGGCGTGTAATCTGGAGGTCAAGGCGGGCAATCAGGTGGGTCATGTGATCCCGCAGCGGATCAGCGGAACCCGGGACTTTACGCTTTCACTGCGTGTGCGCCAGCCGCTGAACAATGTGAGCATTGTGGTGCGCCAGGGTGAAAGGGAGGTCCTGCGCAAGAAAATGCGCAAGGCACTGCCTGCGGAAATGATCCAGCTGCCCATCAAGGCGGAAAAGCTGACCGACAGCGCGGATATGGAGGTGTGTGTGGAATGAAACGTACGTTTACATGCATTGTATGCCCCAACGGATGTGAGATCGAAGCCGAGTATGAAGGCACGGAGGTCATCTCCGTGACCGGAAACCTCTGCCCGAAGGGAAAGAGCTATGTGACGCAGGAACTGGTGGACCCGCGCAGGACCATTGCCACCAGTGTCCGGGTGGAAGGCGGTACCATGCCGCTGACCAGTGTACGACTGACCCGCGCGATCCCCAAGGCCCGGATCTTTGATGCCATGGACGTCATCAATGGCCAGGTACTGACTGCTCCGGTACACATCGGGGATGTGGTGATCCACAATCTTCTGGGGCTTGACAGTGATGTGATTGTGACTAAGAATATCGAAAAAGCCTGAAGGAGAGAAGCCTGGAATGGAATACAGAAGATTCGGTGATACATTCGTTGTCCGTATGGACCGGGGTGAGGAGATTCTTTCCTCACTGAGTGAACTGTGCAGGAAGGAAGAGATCCGCCTTGCGCAGGTCGACGCACTGGGTGCGATAGATCATGCCGTGGTGAGCGTGTATGATGTGCCCACAAGACAGTTCTTCAGAAAAGAATTCAATGAGCCCATGGAGATCAGCAATCTGTGCGGTACCGTCAGCCGGAAGGACGGCGAAGTGTATCTGCATCTGCACGTTACGGTCTGCGACCGGGATCTTGTGGCGCATGGCGGCCATGCCAATGAGCTGCGGGTCTCTGCAACCTGTGAGATGGTGGTGCGCGTGCTGAACGGGGAAGTCGGACGTGAACTGGATGAACAGATCGGTCTGAATATCTTCCGGTTTTCCTGAAGCAGTGTCTTCTGATGCGTCGGACAGACAATGCCGGAATGATGAAATGAATCCGAAAAGCCCGGGTATGACTGAAAGGTCTGGATGCCCGGACTTTTTTATGGGCAGGAGAAGGAAACAGAGATCCCTGGCGTATATATAAAAAGTATGCTGAAAACCATAAGGAGGGATCATAAGTGAAAAGACTTCTGCTGATTCTGGTATGCGCAGTCATGCTGGTTTGCGGAACGGCCATACGTTCCTTTGCCGCGGGGACGGACGGTGTGGAGAACATGCCCATGGAGGTCCTGAGCATCCTCTCTGACAAATGGCTGGGATGGAGTGTGACCGGATGGGTGAACCCGGGCGGATTCCGGTCTTCTTCTGCCTGTGCCTTTGCAACCATACATAAAGACCATTCCAATCTGCTGGTTGCGTTCGGGTACAAGAACAACAAGTGGGTCTATAAATGGTATAATCCGGATGCTCTGCCACAGAGAGACTACAGTATGATACTCATGGATGGTACCAGCGGGAAACAGGCACAGTTCAGTATTCTGGAGGATCAGCCCTCCGCTGCGGAAACCTTCTGGATTCAGAGCAAGAGCGGAAAGCCGTTTCTTCTGACGGACTATGTCGTATACGATACAGATCCGAGCATCATGCTTGAGTCCATTACGGTCCGGGATGAGAATGT
>ONWQ01000163.1 GCA_900321565.1 uncultured Eubacteriales bacterium | reverse complement strand
TTGCCAGATTCCCTGCATATGTCAGTTTGTCCAGACAGACAATTCTGTCTTCCGGGTAGTGTTCCAGTTCATAGTATACAAAATTGCTTCCGATAAATCCGGCACCGCCGGTTACAAAAACAGTCATTCCTCTTCCTCCAAGTTTCTGTTTTCATCGTCATTATAGCATATGCCTTTCTGCACGGGCAAGAAAGCAGGCAATCTGTTACCTTCAGAATTCAGTCACAGCATTGACGGAATTGTTACGGGGCATAAACCGGTTTTCCACAAAAGACCGGGGTGTGGACTCAGGCTGTGGAAAAGTCTGTAAAAACCGCTCATATGGGCTGTTCATCGCTCAAAACGCCCTGATTTTTTCCATTTTTGTGGATAAATCTGTGGAAATTGTGGAAAAACTCAGCAAAGTTTTCCACAATTGCTGTTTGTCATTCCTGTGTCCAATTGATACCATTTCGTTGCAGTCCCGTCATAAAATTCTCAGGCAGCGGGGCCTCAATCTGCATCCGTACTCCCGTCACCGGATGATCAAACGCAATCCGGAATGCATGCAGCATCATCCGGGGTACCCGAACACCTTTTCCGCTCCCGTACAATGGGTCTCCGCAAACCGGGTGCCCGATGGAACGCATATGCACCCGTATCTGGTGCGTGCGTCCGGTCAGTATATGTACATCCAGCAGACTGCACTGTCTGCCTCTTGCCAGAACCCGCCATTCAGTTGCTGCATACCTGCCCTGCGGATCAATCGCCATTTTCTTATAATCCGAGTGAGATCGTGCAATCGCCGCCTCAATATACCCGGTTTCGTCTTTTACGACACCTTCCACCAATGCCAGATAATGCTTTTCCATAGTCCTGTTCTGCAGTTGTTCCGAAAGACTGAGCTGCGCCTGGTCATTCTTTGCAATCAGCAGTACACCGGATGTTTCCTTGTCCAGCCTGTGGACAATGCCCGGTCTGATACTGCCACCGATTGAAGAAAGATTGTTCAGATGAAACAGCAGTGCATTCACCAGAGTCCCGTCTTCATTCCCGGCAGCCGGGTGTACCACCATGCCACAGGGTTTATCTACAACTGCCATGACATCATCCTCAAACAGGATATTCAGCGGAAGATCCTGTGCCTGAGGCGTAATCGGCTTCGGTGGCGGAACTGTCAGTCTGACTGCCACACCCTCAGGAATCACCTGTCCCGGTTTCTGCACAGTCTGTCCCTGAACCTGGCATCTGCCTTCCCGGATCAGTCCGGCGATCCTGGAACGGGTCAGTTCACTGACCGATGCAAGAAGCACATCCAGCCGTTCCCCGCTCCCCGTGGCCTCAATAACCGTTTCCTTTTCCATGCTCACCTTCACCTGGCCTTGTCTCTGTTATCATCGCAATCAGAAAGATCATACTCCCCAGCACTATGACTGCATCTGCCACGTTAAAAACCGCAAACCGGACGAACAGGAACTCAAACATGTCCACAACCTTACCACGCAGACATCGGTCCAGAAGATTGGAGAGCGCTCCGCCCACAATACACCAGCCGCACAGGCCGGGTAATCTCTGCATCGGTGTCCGGACCAGTACATAAACCAGCACACCCAGAACCAACGCACTCAGCAGCAGTGTGATCCACCTCTGGTCTGTAAACAGACTGAAGGCAATCCCTGTATTCTCCGTCAGTCGGGTTGCCAGGACTCCCGGAATCCAGACATGAAACGCCGGATTGGCTGTCGCCCAGGCCTTTACTGCCTGATCCAGCCCGACAATCAGGGCTATGACTGCAAGCCGGATTTTCATGGGCGTCGCCTCCTTTCTGACCGGACCAATATATCATCTCTGTTCCTTCCTTACAATCATACTCTGCAGGACTTTTCTTCTGAAGATGCTGCCCTTCTCTGGACACAGTCCGTTTTTGAGCGTATCATCTTCCCGTTAATTCTGATGAATAAATTATCAGGCAGGAGGCTGAACATGTCATCACATGCCCTAGACCGTACATTCTACCGCAAGCTGATGCATCTTACGCTCCCCATTGCTTTTCAGAGCCTGATGCTTGCCATGGTTGCTGCCGGGGATGCTGTCATGCTGGGAAAGCTTGACCAGAATGCCATGGCTGCTGTTTCCCTCGCTACACAGGTTCAATTCGTCCAGAACATGATTCTCACCTCTGTAACCGGTGGTGTAGGCATTCTTGGCGCCCAGTACTGGGGCCGTCGGGATATCCGTACAATTCAGGATCTGTTTAATATGGGACTCAGGCTCGCCGGTCTGGTTTCCGTACTCTTCTGTGCAGCCTGTCTGTTTATACCGGATCAGCTGATGGCATTGTTTACTGACGATGCCGTACTGACTGAAATCGGCAGAGGCTACCTTCAGATCGCGGCATTTTCCTATCTGCTGACCGGGATATCCCAATGCTATCTGACCATCATGAAGGTAAGTGATCACGCCAGCCGCAGTGCCTGGATATCTTCAGGTGCTGTTATTCTGAATATTCTGTTCAATGCAATCCTGATTTTCGGGCTTTTCGGAGCACCCAAAATGGGGGCGCGGGGTGCGGCAGCTGCCACACTGATCGCGCGTATCATCGAGCTGGTATGGTGCGTTATTTCTTCGCGGCAGAAAGGCTTTCTCAGACCTGATTGGACACGTTTTTTCCGAAAGCTTCCCGCGCTTGCCAGGGATTTCCGCGCCTGTGCGCTTCCCCTGCTTGGCGGCGGTCTGCTCTGGGGAATCGGTTTTACCTCCTATACCGCAGTTATGGGTCATATGGGCACAGATGCAGCGGCTGCCAATTCAGTAGCAGCCGTTGTCCGCGATCTGATGTGCTGCCTGTGTAACGGTCTTGGCAGCGCTGGTGGTATTATGGTTGGCAATGAACTGGGTAGCGGCAGGCTGGAACTGGGCAGGCAATATGGGGACCGTATGGCTAAAATTTCCGTAGTCTGCGGGCTCCTCTCAACTGTACTTGTGCTTGCCGCCTGCCTGCCCGTTGCTGCATTTATGCACCTCACACCGGAAGCGCACAGGCTTCTGATTGGCATGCTGATCATTACCGCAGTGTACATGATCGGGCGGTGCATGAATACCATTATTATCAATGGTATTTTTGCCGCAGGCGGTGATACTGCGTTTGATATGTACAGTCTTGCTGTCTGCATGTGGGGGCTTGCTGTCCCCCTGTCCTTTCTCGGGGCTTTTGTTTTTCACTGGCCCGTCCTGATCGTTTTCAGCTGTACATGTCTGGACGAGGTCGGAAAAATCCCCTGGGTTCTCGCCCATTACCGGAAGTACAAGTGGGTCCGCGATCTTACCCGAAACACAGATTCAGAAGCTGCAGAAGTCTGAATCCATTGAGAATCATCAGTAATGGAGGCACACTATGGATCGTTTCATGCTTGCTGCTAAGGTAATACAACTGCTCAAAACAGCTTACCCGGATGCTTCATGCTCCCTTGATTATGACGACGCCTGGAAACTGCTGGTCTCGGTCCGGCTGGCCGCCCAGTGTACAGATGCAAGAGTCAATATTGTCGTTCAGGATCTTTATGCTCGATTTCCTGATATGCAGGCTCTGGCCCGTGCCAGTGTGGATGAAATCGAATCCATTGTCCGTCCATGCGGTCTGGGGCACAGTAAAGCCCGGGATATCCATGCCTGCATGAACATGCTGGTGGATACCTATCACGGGCGCGTACCCGATACAATGGAAGAGTTGCTGCGTCTTCCCGGTGTTGGCCGCAAAAGTGCAAACCTGGTCCTGGGTGATGTCTTTGGAAAGCCTGCCATTGTAACCGATACACACTGCATCCGCCTTTCCAACCGCATCGGCCTGGTGGACGGGATCCGGGAACCCGCCAAAGTTGAAACAGCCCTGCGTGCCATTGTACCACCAGAGGAAGGAAACGATCTGTGTCACCGCTTCGTTCTGCATGGACGCGCTGTCTGTACGGCACGCACCCGCCCGCACTGCGAACAATGTGTGCTTGCACAGGTATGTGAAAAACATCTGTAATCCGCGACCCGAGTACGAGAGCAGAAAGAGGGTTTCCCATGACTGAACGACTTTTTGATAAT
>ONWQ01000235.1 GCA_900321565.1 uncultured Eubacteriales bacterium | reverse complement strand
CCTGTATACACATTCGGAGACGCGGAGCTAATGAGCATCGCGTACTTCTGCGCTTTCGGTTTTCCCGGAGCGTAGAATCTTGCAATCACCGATTGAAGCTGTCCGGAGAGTGCGAAATAATGAACCGGAGAAGCAATCACTACAGCATCCGCCGTTGCCAGCGTTTCCTCTGATTTGATTCACCTGTACTCAGTCACGAAACTCGAAAAACTTATAGACCGGGACATTCAGAGCATCCGCGATATCAAAAAGCTTTTCCAGAGAGACCGCGACAGACATGTTCGGCGCCTCGATGTTACTGACATGAGTACGGCTGAGGTTTACATTGCTGGCAAGATCCTCCTGCGTAATACCTCTCAGCTTTCTGTAGTAAGCAATCATACGCCCAAGCTTCCTGAACTGGGTCTTTCTTTGTTCTGTCTTCATTTCTAACCACCCTTCTATCTTGTTTTATCCTGTATGATTCACAAGTCTATAATAAGTTCTCGCAGATACTGCATCTACCCAAACAATGTAATTGAACATTGCAAATCAGCGCAGAACCAGTACCGTGGTGACCATATGATTGTCCGGTGCAGGCCGTATCTGTCTGGTATGAACTCCTACCTCCGACTTCCCGACCGTGTTGCAGCTTCCTGTATCCGTACCGTTCACGGTATGAAGCTGAGCGAGGCTGTACTTCCGGTTCATACCGATACAAATCTGCCGTTCCCTGTCCGGATCCTTATTCACGACTGCAATGCTGATCCGGCCGGAATTCTCATCAGAAGTAGCTGCAATGTCCAGCATATCGTCAGCGCCTTCCTTCACCCACGTATCAATGTGCCTGTCCAGCATCAGATTATACAGCCGGAATACATGGTATACAGGTCTCAGGACGATTCCCTCCCTGTAGGTGCAGATCATCCCCCGGGTATTGACTGCAGGTGAAAAAGGTATCCGGGCACTTTGGTTACTGAGTGAACCTCGGCGGACTCAGGATTGCCGCTTCTGCTCTTGCACCGTTCCCCCATAATCTTCTACCAGCATACCTGTAAGTGGAGGCACTGAGAATCGGCTGGTAAAGAGGTCACATTTACACAGAAATGTGTAGAATACATGCTTCCCCTGGCCAGACATGGATTCATAGTTCCCCTGCCCCTTGGAAAACACCACTTCCGCCTTATCCAGAGCAGATCTGGCTTCATCGGGAAGCATATCATATACTGTCCCGGCGATTGCCTCACCATTTGAAAGTATTTCCGCAATCTGATCAATGCCGGTATATACCGCGTCTTCAGGCGTCACATCATTCAGCACTTCCCTGCCGCGCACAAGCACCTGCAGCTGAAGTTGAGGAAATCGTTTTTTCAATTGCTCCAGAAACAGTTTGTCAAGCACGATCTCTCCGCAATTATCCGCAATCAGGAGAAAACGCTTAGCATCTGAGCACTCTGCCATCAGGTGCCTGAAGACTTCCCTCTCCTCTGTTCGCAGCGCCGCCCCCTCCAACAGATCAAGACAGGTATCTTCATCCACATGATTCATAGCACCATAGTCAATGTAATTTGCCGACCGTGAAAGCGCCAGTGCTGTCTCAACAGGACTGTGTGATGACTCAATACGTATACGGAACCTGTCCTCGAGTTTCAGCATCAGGTCATTGTAGTAGCGTTTCACTTCAGTATATCCGGCTGCCTTCCCAAACCGCTTTTCATATTCTTTGTTAAACCGGTATACGAGCAAAGGAGAAGTATCATTCTCTTTCCGCTCCTCAATCAGCTTCTTTACCTGAGCAAGGTACTCATCATTCAGGCATCTCGCCCTCTGGCGGTCATACAGGCATTTTGCGCAGCTTTCCGGTATTCGCATGAAATCCCCTTTCAGTTATCAGTTTTACGAGATGGCTTATCACAGAAACGTGCCCAGAAACTCCCTGCGCACCTCCCCGGGCACAGGTACCACAACATCCATGCGGGCGAGAACCTTCCTGATTTTGAGGCCTGTGACAGTGGCTGCCGCATTCTCTACATGTCACTTTACATGATAATGAACGAATGATCTCGAATCAAGTCATGTGGTTTGTTTTTGATTCAGATATCCCAGTACCCTGTCATCACAGGATGCACCCAGCCATTCCAGCAGCTCCTGAGCGCTTGGCGCGATACCATAAAGATTGACATACGTCTGGATACACATCCTGATCTTCTGTTCTTTTTCCATGTGAGCACATCCCCTTTCTTTTTACGGATTTTCTTCTTATAGCATAGGTAGCGCCTGTGTCCACTTTGTGGAACATTCATGAAGAAAT
>ONWQ01000389.1 GCA_900321565.1 uncultured Eubacteriales bacterium | reverse complement strand
GTTTTCTTCGATCTCGTAGGGATAATGCCCGTAATAATTGGCTTCCTCCGGACCGATGGAATGGTCCGTATTGAACGGGTTCACAGTGCCCGCGCGGCAGGCGTACTCCCATTCCGCTTCTGTGGGCAGGCGGTACCCGTCTGCGCTGCGGTCCCAGGTGACGGTATTGTCTGATACGGTATACACAGGCGTCAGTCCCGCGCTCTGGCTCATGGCATTACAGAAGTGTATGGCATCCAGCCAGCTCAGGCTTTCCACCGGCAGGGTTTCACCCCGGAAACTGCTGGGATTGACGCCCATAAGGCGTTCATACCCGGCCTGCGTGACCTCAAAGGGGCTCATCCAGAACCCGGAAACGGTGACTTTATGCTGTGTTTCATCGGCAATCCGCCAGTTCTCATTGTCCGGGCTGCCCATGCTGAATGTGCCGCCTTCGATCCATACAAACCCGTCATTCACCTGCACGGCCGTGCTTTCAGTATCCGGGAGAGAGGGAACTTCGAACGCGTTTTCTTCTTCAGGTTCTGTGTCGCTTTCAGGCATACTCCAGGGCGCGGCATCCTCATTCCAGGCGGTATCGGTATCTGCCGGGAATACAGAGGCAAGTCCGAAACCGGTCACGAGGGCAAGCAGGATGCCGAGGCATGCAATCAGTCTGGCTTTCTCGTCTGCCTTCCGGTTCAGAAGCCTGGGAAGCTGAGAACCGAGGAACACCCAGAAAACGGCGATCAGGAGCGCTTCCAGGAGCACCAGCGGGAGCGCTTTGTCATAGTCAATGAATGCAAAAGGCACCCGGTAAAACAGGTAGTCAGGGTATCGGTTGCGCAGGAACAGTCCGAATCCTGCACCTGCAGCCAGGACGGCACAGACCCATCCTGCGCGACGCATATGCAGACTGCGGATCCCCCGGAGCATACCGGGCACATGCAGGCCCAGGTGCAGCCCCATGAGTACAAAACACCAGTGGGAGAGCGTCAGATGCAGCCGGCGTCCCAGCGACGCGCGCATGAACTCACTGAGGAAGGGCACGGCATGCACACTCATATTGATGAGCACCCGCCGCACACTCGTGACTTCAGTCGTGAGTTAGGCGGGCATTTTAATACTTGTAGTCAGTGAGTCTGTATGGTATGATCCAAATGTGGATAAAGAAACTTGTTTTACTGTACCTGAGGATGTAACGCATGGTCGCGGATATGTGTATTCTCTCCAGTACCATATCGTATGGTGTACGAAATATCGGAAGCGAGTCCTGGCTTCTGGACTGTAAGTCTCAGTTCAAGCTTTCTGACGCAATATAGGTGTTCAGGGGAAAACAGCCAAGATGGCTGTTCCTCAATCACCCGGAGCTGAAGGGACAGTTGTGGGGCGGGCATATGTGGAGCCCAGGCTACTTCGTGGCCACGGTCAGTGAACGATCCGGGGAGCAGATTGTACGATACATCAAAGAACAGAAGACTCACGAGTGAGACGAAAGGGGCCGCCGGATGCACAGATCACTACCTATGGTGTCAGGTTCCATGCGGCTTCCATGAAGCCAGTGCAGGATATGGTACGTAAAACCTGGCGCATGTTCGGAGATAAAGTGACAGTGAACCCGGGCAGTATATGCCGGAATAAGGGAATAATGCCAGGGCGCCTGCATGAATTTGCAGGCGTTTTGTCGCGGATCCGTCCTCTGCATAAGGAGCTGTATGAAGCGGCGCAAGCGTTCTGAGGGAGGCCTGACATGCATGAAGAGGGACGAATGAAAAAAGGATATATCGCGTTGACGCGGGGCTGCATTCCTGATACGATGTCCGGGAAGAAATGCAGGAAAGCCCGTGTGACTGTGCATGCACGGCATATTCCTGATGGATTTTCGTGCGATTCATTGATTTGAGGAGGCGTTCATCATATGGCTGGTCCGGGAAAACGCAGAAAAGTCAGGATTGAACTGTTTGATGTGATCAAGGCGGTCACGATCTTTCTCGTGATTGTCGGGCATACCACCGGGAACCTGGAGACACCCATGTTCCGCCGGATGCTGTATGCCTTTCATATGCCGCTGTTCTTTTTTCTGGGCGGACTGTCCACCCGGCCTGCAGTACTGCGCACACGCCGGGAATGGATCGGGTTTCTGCGCAAGAACATACTTGCCCTGGTGGTGCCCTACCTGGTCTGGGGACTGATCTATGCACCGTTCAGCTACGGAAACTTCCCGCATTTTCTGTATGCTTCCTGGAAGAGCCTGGTGGACCTCGGAACCCTGACGTCGCTGTGGTATCTGTCCGCGTTCTTTATGGCCCGTATTCTGGTTCAGCTGGTGATCTGGCTTCTGGACAGGCTGAAGGTTGCAGACCTTAAGACAGCATGCGGCATCTGTGCCGTGCCGCTGATGACCGCCGGGTTTCTTCTGCCGCGGCTTGAAAACGGGTACCCGTGGTGTCTGGACGTGAGTCTGGTTGCGGCAGGCTATGTACTGCTCGGCATTGCGCTGCGCAGTCAGGTACTGGTCCTGGCACAGGGAAAGGTGAGCCTGCTTGTGACGGTATGCCTGCTGAGCCTCGGCCTGTTTCTCGGCGGTACGCTGCTGAGAGGGGACAGCCTGTACCTGTGTCTCATGTGCAATGCTGATTACGGGAACGTCTTCTGGTTCCTGCTCAATTCTGTCACGGGATCGCTTCTCGTCATGAGTGCATGCATGCTCCTGGTCCGGATGGCACGGGAAGGATTCCGGCCGTTCAGCACATCCGTCATTACCTATATCGGTCAGCGGACACTCGGCATTTTTCTGCTGCATAAGAATATGCTTCAGGAACTGATCCTGCCATGGATCCGAAGCTGGATGCATGCGCCGCAGCTGGTCACGGCCCTGCTGGGCAGTTGTATTGCGCTTGTTGCCAGCATGCTGCTCTGTATGCTCATTGAGCGGTATGTTCCGCAGCTTCTGGGACAGTTCCCGCGCTATGAGCAGAGCTGATATGCCTCACTGGCTGCAGTATTCTTAGAAAGGTCTGGCAAAAGATGGCAAAAGAAAACGATACGAACGTCAGCAGGCGTGAATCGATCTTTCTTAATGAGCACTTCATGGTGGCTACCTGTATATTCATCGTGCTCACAGGTGTGGCATCCATGGTTCTGTGCCTGAAAGACCAGTATCCGCTGGCCGTATTTGAGATTCTGACCAAGCTTGTCACGGCAGTGGCCATGTACCTGGCTTTCCGGTTCTTCAAATGGGATGTGGCCAAAGGGCTCATGGGCGGTGTTCTCTTCTGTATGATGTACCAGGAAGCGCATCTGGTACTGGACCAGCTCTGGGGAGAACAGGACTTTGACATTTACCTGGTCGCCGGGGTGCAGGGCAGTCTGTACCTCGCATCTGCCGGCATGGCTTTCCTCATGACCATTATCATCACCATCAACCATTTTTTCATCAATTATGCGTCCCATGGGAATCCAAAGGACGTGATACTCAACCGTATTGCCATTGTGTTCAAGTTCGGTGTATATCTTCTCCTGTTCGCGGCCAACAGCCGGCTCGACTTTCCCGCCTCCATACTGTGGATGAACGCACTGCAGTACCTGACGGACATTGCGCTGCTGTTACTGCTGGTGAGCGTGGAATCACAGTTTGATTCGTTTAAGCTGCTGCGTCAGGAACTGCTGCAGCAGAAACGTGAGGGGAGAAAGAAATCATGAGTATCAGGGAACGTCTTTCCGGAATCTGGCTGATGGCAATGACGCTTCTGGCTCTGTTTGCATTCACTGTATTCTTTGTGGCACAGATGTGGCTGAACATCCTGTTTGCGGTGTATCTGGTCCTCGCCATTGTGCAGGTCGTGACCCTGATCGTATACCTGTGGGGGCCGGAAAAACTGACAAGCAGGCCGCTGAGAATCCTGTACAGGCTGATGTATGCGTCGTCCCTGCTGGTGATCCCTCTGTTCATATTCATTTTCACAGGCCTTGTATCCCAGTATCATGTGAACATCCGCGACAGCATAGATGCCACGTCCATGCCGGTGGAACAGATCCTGCCATCGGACAGGACCGTAGTCTACAATACAGGAACGGTCTATGTGTTCTTTCCGGAGTATTCTCAGGTTGAGCTTGTGTGCGAAAAGCGCCCGTCCAGATCAGACGAAACCATCACCTGGTGCAGCGGAGCAGCTTTTCAGCATACGGTAACGCTTGGGTTTACCCAGGAAAACGTGGAAGGAGATCATGCGGTCCTTGGAACCTTGTACGAGAGCCCATACAACAAGGACAGTTTTGCAGCATTTGTATTCTCTGAACGCGGGTTTTCCTTTGAGTTTGAAAATCCCACGGAAGCCATCCGCAAAGCAGCAGAAGCGGGCGGCAGCGGGTTCATGCAGTTTGGCCTGATCCGCGACGGAGAAATCGTGATGTCGATTGAAAGGCCGCGAGCGCGATGCTACCGGACCCTGGCGGAACTGAACGGAAACCTGTGCGTGATTGATTCTGTCAACATGCTGCACTTCGAAGAGTTTCTTGAAGAGCTTCAGCGGCTCGGGGTTACCAATGCCCTGTATATGGATATGGGAGCCGGCTGGAATTATTCATGGTACAGGAATGCCGGGGACAGGGTGATTACACTCTTCGGGCTTCCGGTACCCTGGTCCCATAACTGGATTGTGTTCCGGAAATGAGCATCCCGGACAAAAATGGACCGGGAAATCTAAGGGAACACCTGAGCATGGTTCGTGACCGGTCAACAGGCAGGAAAAAGCAGACCCGGTCCCCAATCCCGGCGCGGAGGTGGTAGTATGACATGGAAATGCCCGAAATGCTCAAGAGAGTTCAGCCGACAGAACCAGGACCACTACTGTGTAAAGCCGCAGAATATCGATGAGTATATTGCCGCACAGGATGCAGTGGTTCAGCCAAGACTGAAAGAAGTCAGGGCAGTGCTTCAAAAAGCCCTGCCTGAAGCGGAGGAGCGGATTTCCTGGTCCATGCCAACGTACTGGAAAGGCAGGAATATCATTCATTTTGCCTGTTCGAAGAAACATCTGGGCATCTATCCCGGCGATGAGGCAACGGCAGCATTTGCGGAAGAACTGTCTGAATTCAGCGTGAGCAAAGGGACCATACGAATCCCGTATGACCGGCCATTGCCGGCAGAACTGATTGAGAGAATTGCAAAATGGTGCTATGAAAAGTATGCAGGATAAGGCCGGACGGGAAGAGATTACTCGGGATTCAGTGTAGCATATGCGTCTTGAGCTTCTTCGAGATGAGAATAAAAGAGAGGACAGGCATATGAAAACCGGAAGCCGGATTTCACGCATCAGAAAGAGCATCGGCGACATTCTGCTGATACTGTTTGTTCTTCTTTCCTTGGATGTGGCTTTCGTTATGCCGGCCAAAATCCGGGCTGTGGTGCTGAAAGCGGACTACCAGGAAGTCTTCATGTATGAAATCATTCTTTGCGTTGTGCTTCTGTTGTTTGCACTGGATATCCGGTTTAACATGTTTACCCGGTGGAAACCCGTGATACTCAGGGCCATTGGCTGGCTGTTGCGTACTGTCATAGTTCTGCTCAGCGCGGTGACCCTCTTTTTCTGCGGGAAAGTGATCACCGGCAGTATGATCCATACCGCCGGTGAGGCGGATTATGCCATTGTGCTCGGACTGGCGCTGGAAAACGGGGAACCTGCACCTGACCT
>ONWQ01000231.1 GCA_900321565.1 uncultured Eubacteriales bacterium | reverse complement strand
TCCAGGTAAGCCTTGTCCGGATACAGTGTGATTGCGGCATTCCCCTTGGTGCCATGGATCCGGTCGGTTTCACCCAGTGTGACTGTGGCTGAACCATCCGGTTTTTCACAGTATGTACAGTCCACCGGCATGAAGGTGGACGGCCTGTGGTGCTGTGGCCAGTTGAACTCAATTCCACCGGAAACCCAGGGCCCGGCAAGCCCGACCAGTGCGGGCTTGATCACATGATTATAATAGACGAAATCATACTGATTGGTCTTGTCCAGCGCGCGCTGGATCCGCCCGCCAAGTTCCGGCAGGATCATGACATACAGATACTCGTTTTCCAGAATAACTGCACGATAGGATACATCCTCCCGGGTATCACTGATCTTTTCAATGATCGGCACCGGGTACACCTTTCCTGTGGAACCCTGGTACGCACGCTTTTCAATGAACAGCGGATTCTTTTCCGGCTGTCCGGCACGGTAGGTGGGAATGGTGATCTGCTGTTCATAGACTCTGACCTTTTCCATGACGGTTTCTCCTTATAAACGTATTCCATATACAGGCTGAATGCGGACACTGTGGAGTGATGCGATCCGGGAATCGACATCCTCATGGCGGGCGGCCATGGCGGACTCCACCAGTACGTGTGCGCCTTCCCGGCGCGGTGCGATCCTGAGGACCATGTTCCCGGAAAGACTGTCCCGGTGCTCCATAAGCCCGATTTCCCAGGTCGCACCATTGCAGAAGTGATCACTGATCATCCGGTTGTTCAGGAACAGGGTCCCGATATCCCCTTCATAGTCGATCTGCAGCCGGGCATCCTTCAGTCCGTCCAGTGCATGCTCCGGAATCTCCAGGATCCAGCGGCAGGGTGCGGAAGGTTTCCAGTTCACCGGAATCTGTTTTTCCGGACACCGGACACACAGCCTGCCCCAGGGCCCGCAGGGTTCAGCACTGTTCAGGCGGTCCGGTGGGTAGCAGTACAGGGTGTTGTCTGCCTTCCCGGTTTCCAGACGCAACGCGCCGGCTGCGTCCTCCAGAAGGGCCGCGTCCGTCAGGATCAGGCTTCCGTCTCTGAGCAGGAACAGGTGACAGGCTTCCTCCCGGCTGAGCAGCAGGACATCCACTTCAGTATCCTGCTTGCTGACCGTAAAGCACTCCCGGGTGCCGGTGATCCGGACACCGTCTTCGAACCGGAATGTACCGCTCATGCCTTCCGGGACCATGAATACATAGGTTGCCCGCCCGTGGATCTGCGTGCGCAGTACCGGCTGTGCATCCGCCTGGCAGAGCAGGATCCCGTCCATAGGGAAATGAAAGGGCAGGATCGCGTTCTCCCCGGAGGCGATGGACAGATCAAACCGGTACGTTTCCGTTTCAGCTTCAATGCAGACCTCCTCATGCGTGCGTGCCGGCATGCTCCGGTGATCCTGGAAATTATTCACGAACAGGAATCCGCTTTCGCCGTCCGTGCGCACAGCAAAGCGCAGGGTCTCCATATCTTCTGGCCGGATCCCGGAAGCGCCTTCCGGAAGCATAGTGACCATGGGTGCAAGCCGGTCGCCGAAGGAGCGTGTGAACAGGTGCAGGCATTTCAGACGGCTGTAGGAAGCCCGGAGCTGGCCGAACTCGCCCAGTGCGGCCTGGTAATCATAGCTCAGCTTCGAAACCTGTGCCTCATTGAGCCAGGCACCGTGGCGGCCGACCGGGTTTGTGCCGCCATGGAACATGTAATAACCAAGGAAATTACAGCCTGAACCCAGCTTGATGTTGGCCAGTGCGTCCACACTCTCATACGGGAACACAAACCGGTAATGATAACTGCACATCATCCCGGCGCCCATTTCACAGCAGGCATAGGGCCTGGACTCCGGATCATAGGCCGGACTGAAATCATCTGCCCAGGAGCTGCCGTTATGATGGTAGTCCTCATAGATGTATTCCTCTGTGGCCGGATGCTCGCCGGTGTGCCGGTAGAACAGCCATGGCCGGTAGGCATACCCGCCCCACAGCGGCAGGACCTGCGGCGGACAGGCCGCACCGCCCCAGGCTGTGCAGGTGAAGAAAACCGGAGCAAGCCCTGCCCGGAGTGCTTCTTCACGCAGTGCCAGAATATAGGCATCGCCATCACTTCCAGCGGGGATCCATTCGTCGGAAATCCCGGTGGTCATTTCCCAGACCGCACTGGAATGCATATACTCGTTATCCAGCTGAATCCCGATGACCGGACCGCCATCCCTGTACAGCATGCCGTGCACCTGCCCGGCAATGTGCGCATACAGCCGGCGGACACAGGCCATAAATCCCGGGTCGGTGCTGCGCACTTCAAATGGTTTCCCGTACAGCCAGTCCGGGAGTCCGCCATTGCGTGCCTCGCCGTGTGCGAACGGACCGATCCGGAGAATCACCTGCAGTCCGTTCTGGGCACAGAGCTCCAGAAACCTGCGCAGATTCCGGCGCCCGCTGAAGTCGAATACGCCTTCGTCTTCCTCAATATGGTTCCAGAACACATAGGTGGAAACGATGGTGATCCCGCCCATGCGCATCTTGATGAGCTCATCTTCCCAGCGCTGTTCATGCATACGGCTGAAATGGAACTCACCGGATACCGGAAAGCATGGCTGCCCGTTCTGCTCCACATAGTATGAGTTGATGGAAAGCCTGTTCCCGGTCGGGTCTGTACCGGAAAAATTCGTGCCCAGGGATTGTACGGGCACGGACTGACAGTTCCGGATACTGAGACTGTAGTGCATGGCTGATTCGTCCTTCCTGTATGCTTCCGGCCTGCCTCAGGGACAGCGCTTCTGACAGCATTGCTTGAATTTCTTTCCGCTGCCGCAGGGGCATGGGGCATTGCGCTCGGTCGTGCGGCAGAGTTCGCGTTCTTTCTGTATGAGTATTTCCATGATC
>ONWQ01000407.1 GCA_900321565.1 uncultured Eubacteriales bacterium | reverse complement strand
ATCCTGAACCCGTTCAATGCGGTGGACAGTTCCAGTGTTGAATTCACGGATGTCACGGAAGAGGGCGCCTATGACTACAGCGCGGTCCGGTTCATTTATGAGAACGGACTGATGGCACCGAAGTCTGAAGACACCTTTGGTGTGGAAGACCCGGCCAGTGTCGGGGATTTCCTGGGCGCACTGTATGCCATGCTTGGCGGTACGCCGAATGCACCCGAGGAAGCACTGGAAGCACTCTCCGGTGCCGGCCTGGTGGCCGCAGACACGGACCTGAACGCTCCTCTGACCGAACAGCAGCTCTGTGACCTGCTGACGGCTGTGGGTGTGCCTGGCATGACTACGGACACGCCGGATGCAACCATGACACGGGGCGATCTGGCTGAGCTTCTCTATTCCATGATGGATCCCGGTGCAGCCGAACAGCCTGCCGCCTGATGATCCCGTTCCAGGGGCGCCGGATACTCTCCGGCGCCCCTTTCGTGTATCAAAAAACCAGACCTGCTTTTTTCGCGGGTCTGGTATTGGTTTCGGGGTCACTGCAGAACTTGCTGCGGACGGATATCCCGATAATAAACCATGGTCACGGATTTCCCGGCACGCGTGATTTCCCTGGCATCACCATGCCTGTGGAAGCCGGCGGACTCGACGAGGAATCTGGCACGCAGATTATCACGGATCAGCCAGATCCCTGTTTCTGCCTCTCCCATGGAATGCACCTGATCATTGGCCCATCGGATGAGACTGGCTTTCTCTTCCTGGCGTACCGAGTCAGCAAAGCCAAAATCATAGATGATGCCGTTTTTCTGCTTCCCGCTCTTATGCCCATAGGCAATATACCCCTTCGGTGTTGTCCCCTGCTTCATGGATGCAATGCATACATCCGGGTTTTCAAGCCAGTCAGCGAACATCCGGCTGCAGTACTCGTCCACACTGGTATGCAGTGCTTCCTCGGGGAAATAGCCACGGTATATGGACAGCAGGTATGCCTTTTTCAGTGCAATCAGGGAGGGTATATCCTCCGGCAGGGTTTCGGTAATACTCATGGGTTCCTGCATCAGATGATCCTGAAGCCGGATTCCAGCTGCTCCTGATGATAATTATTCAGAAGTCTGTGAATACGGTCATACGGATTCAGCAGATTGCTCAGGGACCGGTCATGGTTCAGAGTTGCGATAATATAAGAGATATACTTGCTCATATCCGCTTCCACAAACCAGGGTGCTGCTCTCAGTTCCGGCGTGCGGTATGTCAGGTTGGTGGAAATGACGCGGTCGATAATGCCTTCCTCATACGCCTTGTTATAGGACTCAATCCCGTTGGTAAACAGAGCGAATGTGGCAGCGGCAAAGATCCGGTTGGCCTTTCTCTTTTTCAGTTCACGGGCCAGGTCGATCACGGATTCGCCGGAAGCGATGATATCGTCGGCTACAAATACGTCCTTGCCTTCCACACTGTTGCCCATGTATTCATGCGCGACAATGGGATTGCGGCCATTGACGATCCGGGTATAGTCCCTGCGCTTGTAGAACATGCCCATGTCCAGGCCAAGCACAGAAGCATAGAAAATGTTCCGGTCGATGGCGCCTTCATCCGGGGATACGATCATCATATGATCCTTGTCCAGATGCAGGGTCTTGTCTTTTTTCAGGAGTGCCTTGAAAATCTGGTAGCTGGGCATGAAGCTCTCGAAGCCGTCGGTCGGGATGGCGTTCTGAACCCGCGGATCGTGTGCATCAAAGGTAATGATGTTGCTGACGCCCATGTGGACGAGTTCCTGAAGCATCAGGGCACAGTCCAGGCTTTCCCGGGAGGCTCTGCGGTGCTGACGGCCTTCATAGAGCATGGGCATGATCAGATTGATCCGCTTGGCCTTGCCGTTCATGGCCGCAATGATGCGCTTGAGGTCTGCAAAATGCTCGTCCGGACTCATGGGCACGTCCTGTCCATACATCTTATACGTGCAGTTGTAGGCACCTACGTCACAGAGGATATAGATATCGTATCCTCTTACGGTCTCCTTGATCATGCCCTTGCCTTCGCCATTGCCGAAGCGAGGACATACATGCTTGATCAGGAAGTCTTCGCGCGTCGCTCCAGGTGTGGTAGTCATATCCCCAGGCATGGTTGTGTCTTCGGTATGATCCCTCCATTTGATCAGCCACTTGTCTACTTTTTCTCCGAGTTCTTCCGTGCCACGCATGGCGATCAGGCCAAGCGGGCCTACGGGGCAGGTCAGAAACGAGTCGTTGTTCCAGCCACTGACAAAATCACTCATCGGCATCAACCTCATCCTTGCCAAATAATGGGTTTTACGACTCATTATATACTATCCGGACGGGAAAATGGAAGTCTTTTTCAAAATCCTGTGAAGATTTTCTGGGGACTTGCAGTAGATGGTCATTTATCGACCGTTTCCGTGAAATCTGTGCATTTCGCTTTCCTTGACCCCACCTGAAGAGGCCTGTATACTGGGTCCGGAGAGGATGGTTTCATGACTGTGCATTCAAAGTCCGCACACAATTTCCTGGTCTGCGCGGGTCTGCTTCTGGCGGGCACACTGATCCAGGCTTTCGGTGTCTGTAATATTCATGCGCATGCACCCGTAACGGAAGGCGGTGTGATCGGGCTGAGCCTGCTGCTGGAACACTGGACAGGCCTGAGCCCGGCTGTCAGCAGTCTTTTCCTGAACCTGGCGTGCTTTCTGTTCGGGCTGCGGCAGCTCGGGAAGCATTTTCTCGTCTGTACACTGCTGAGTTTTCTGGGCTATTCCGTATTCTACGCGCTGCTGGAGCCCTGGGCACCCCTGCTCCCCTGCCTCATCAGTCATCCGGCAGTCAGTGCACTGACCGGTGCGGTCTTTGTCGGGATCGGCGCCGGGCTCTGCGTGCGCGCAGGCGGGGCAACCACCGGGGATGACGCGCTGGCCATGGGGATTCAGCACAGGTTCGGCGTGGATGTGCGCTGGGTATACCTGTGCAGTGACGGACTGGTGCTGTGCCTGTCCATGAGCTATATTCCGCTGCACACCATACTGTGGTCACTGCTGACCGTGATACTCTCCGGACAGATCATTGGCTGGATCCAAAAGATACCGGTGCACGAAAAAAGGCGTTCCTGATCGGAGCGCCTTCTGTTTTGCTCAGTGGGGCATGCGTTCAATGTTCCCTGTAATATAATAGCGAACCAGTTCTTCAAGGATCTCGTCACGTTCCAGGCGGCAGATCAGACTGCGGGCCTGGTTATAGCTGGTGATATACGTCGGGTCGCCGGAGATGATGTATCCGACAATCTGTGTGATTGGATCATAGCCTTTGGCTTGGAGTGCCCGGTAGACGTACATCAGAATATCATGGGCTTCGTTCCCGGAGTCCTGAATCGGTGTCATTTTCGTCGTACTGTGCAGGTCCTGCATGTTCCTTCGCCTCCCCCTTGAAGACACTGGAATCATTATACACGGTTTTTTTTATAAAATAAAGTCCCGGTACCTGTTTTTACATGCCCTCGGCTTGCCCGCCCGCATACGCCTTCTGCATGAATGCATAACACCCGATCGCTGCCGCCACAGACAGGTTCAGGGAGTCAACCCGGTCATTGCTCTCAATGCGCACCGCACTGCCCAGTGTACAGAATGTGTCCGGCAGTCCGCTGCCTTCATTCCCGAAGACCAGGGAAAAGGGCGTTTTCAGAGGCGCCTGCAGTACCTCCAGCATGGGTCTGGACTGCCGGAGCATGAACAGGTACAGCGCATGCTCCGGGAATGCGGCGGTATAGGCTTCCATGCTGTCAAACATCTGCACCCGCATCTGGAACAGGCTGCCCATACTGGCACGCACTGTCTTGGGATCATACACGTCCACACAGGGTGTGATCAGCGCAAGGTCTTCCATGCCAAAGCCAAGGGCAGAACGGATGATCGTGCCCAGGTTGCCGCTGTCCGACGGATGATGGAGGACCACATGCGCACGCGCCGGGTTCAGCGTCTGTTCCTGTTTGGCGAACACGACCGCGGCATGACAGTTTTCCTTGCCGGATACTTTTTCCAGGACACGGTCCGCAATCTCAATGCGCTTTCCGAGACGGTCCGCGAGTTCGATCAGCCGGCCCGCGGCCTCAGTGCCTTCGGCATCCGAGCTGAGCAGCACGCGGCGCACACGCTCCGGCTGGTGCAGAAGGCATTCCATGGCCGGATAGAAGCCGGTGGCATAACTGTAGTCCAGGTGCCGGTGATAAGCTGCCAGTGCAGGCATGGTGTTCCCTCTCTTCCTCAGGCGTGCTCTTCATCCCCGAACAGGGCATTGACAAAGGCGCGCGCATCAAACGGCTGCAGGTCATCAATCCCCTCGCCGACCCCGATATACCAGACCGGGACTGCGAGTTCCTGACGGATGGCCAGCGCAATCCCGCCCTTGGCGGTGCCGTCCAGTTTGGTCAGGATAATGCCGCCGACCTCACAGACTTCCTTAAACGCCCGGGCCTGATTCAGTCCGTTCTGGCCGGTGGTGGCGTCCAGGACGAGGATGCAGCGCACATCGGCCTGCGGGAAATCGCGGTCCAGGACACGGCGCATTTTCTCGAGCTCGTCCATGAGGTTCTTCTT
>ONWQ01000201.1 GCA_900321565.1 uncultured Eubacteriales bacterium | reverse complement strand
CTGGAACTCGCTTATGGAGAATCCATGTAATCCTTACCTGCAGTTCATGATACATTCATGCAAAGCGACCGGCTGCCTGACAGAGGCAGCCGGTCGCTTTGTTTCATGCTTTATCCATTCCGTTTTCTGCAGAACAGCGTTACGCAAAGGACAGCCAGGGATCCCCGGATGCAATGAATGTGGTCTCCAGCTGACCTTCGAACAGCCGGTTCAGTTTCTGCGCAAGATAGACCATGCCGGGTTCTTCTGACACCATATGCCCAGGCTGAATGATCGCCTTGTTCATGCCCAGCTGTGCCGCATCCCGCGCATACCCCAGCGCAGTCCACTCAATGCTTTCAAAAGCGATCAGAGCGTCCACATCGTCCCGTGAAAGCAGTTTGGTGGCTTCCTGTTCCTTTTCATTCCAGGATGGGAAAATATGCCCGCAGAAGGCAACCCGGGATATCCTGGCATCCGGATTGCCCACCAGCCTTCCGGAAGTCAGATGCAGCCTTTCCTTCAGATGGGCAGCAAGTTCACCCACACTTGTCTCGGGCAGTTCAAAGTACAGTCTGACCGGTGCATTGACTGTCTTTCTGTATTCCTTCCAGCCAAGCTGAGCAATGACACCGAGAAAAATCTCATCCGGCTTACTCGCATGCATATGGTCATGGTTGCGCCAGACAACCATGCCATGTTCTCTGAGAAGCGCTGTTTTTTGCTGAAACACCCGGTTCTCTTCCAGCCAGTCCGTTGTGTCGTCATGTGTATAGAAGCATGGTTCATGAACAATAATCAGATTGGCATTGCGCTCTACCGCCCTGCGGATCACGTCAATAGTGAGTGCACAGGAAGTCACAATCCCCGTGCACTCGCCTTCTGTATCCCCGAACTTGACAGTATCACAGGTATGTTCGAAGCGCAGAGCCGGGTATGTGGAAAGAATCCTGGAAAGTACTTCAGCATGTTTCACAGTCATGATCCCCCTTTTCAGTTTTCGGGAGCTTTGTGCATGATTCCGGCAGCGGTTCCCGGGAAGTCAGAGCATTACCAAAGAAAAAGAAGGCATCCTGAAGCTCCGTTTCCAGCATGGTCCCCTGTTTCAGGTATGCTTCCGCACGGTTCAGCAATGGCGTTCTGTCGTATGCCACTTTGCCGAAGCGGATCTTTCCCTGCTCCACAATCATGTAATGCGCCCGTTTGTCATGATCATCCGGTCGACGGTAGGATACGCTCCCGGGATTGAGCCAGAGTGTATGTTCATTCAGCATGTGTACGCACTGCCTGTGTGTATGCCCGAAAACCAGTCTCCGTTCTGTTTCCTTCTTCTGTGGCCCTGTCCAGAATGCATCAAACTGCTCTTCAGATTCAATGGTCCCATATGCCTGATCATACTGATGCTGGACCTGATACTTAATCCCGTCTGCGCTGAAAGAAAGAGAGCGCGGGAGTGATCTCAGGAAGTCAAGACCTTCCTCCGTCAGCTGACAGTAATTGTCATGTGCCCATCGAAACCGATGTTCGCGTTTCGCTTCCGTACAGGAAATCTCACTGAGTCCGAGAACATATGCATCATGGTTTCCCAATACACACCGCGCGTGATGATCAATACACCACCGGATGGTTTCCATCGGAAAAGGGCCATAATCCACAAAATCACCACAGCAGCAGACTTCATCCCATGACTCCGTTTTTTCAATCGCTTCCAGCGCATACGGATTGGAATGCAGGTCCGAGATCAGCAACAGTTTCAAGCACATCACCTGTATCGGCATAATCAGCCAGGTCCTGAAAAGAAACGCCTGCCAGTCTATGACATGCGTTTCTTTTTTCATTGTATGAGTCCGGCATTCGCATCAGATCTTATGCGGTTTATCTGCATAGTAATCCGTTCTGGGGATCCATTTGAGGAAGTTTGCGATTTCCACATCCCAGTACCGCCACTCGTGCTCATAGCCATCGACCGGATGCCATACAAAATCCGCACCAAGTTCCTGACATACATTCACAAAACGGACCACACGGTCATAGAGAAAATCGTTCTTACCACAGCAGATATACCCTTTCGGAAGCTTGACACCTTCCTTGATCCGCTTTTCAAGCTCAACAGCAGGATCTATGAACCGGCAGCCGCGGTCAGAATACACTCCCGGCGACATCGCCCCGAATGCACAATATCTCGCCGGATTAGTCAGCGCATGGGCCAGTGTGCCATACCCACCCATGGACAGACCGGCGATGTAGGTGTCTTCCGGGCGTTCTGAGATCGGGAACATGCCTGTAACAAAGCTCGGCAGTTCCTCATTGAGGAAATCATAATAGCGTTCTCCATCGCCCACATTGTTATAAGCCTTGTTCTCACTGTTGAAGGTAACCAGAGCAATCCGCTGTTCCTCAGCCAGGCGTTCCACACCGGTATACCGCGTCCAGCACTTGTAGTCATTGCCATGCCCGTGCAGCAGGTACAGTACCGGGAATTTGGCTTCCGGCTTATGGGTTGGCTTGACATCCTTCTTATGATCACAGGAAGAAAAGGAAGGGATTGTCACTTCGATGTCCACACCATGATCCAGAGTGTATGAATAGAAATTCACTTCAAATTTTGCCATATGTCAGCATCTCCTTATCATATAGTATAGTACCGGATTCCGGAAAACTCTGCCGCGCCATTGGAAACATACAGGCCGAAAGCCCCGCCGCTG
>ONWQ01000517.1 GCA_900321565.1 uncultured Eubacteriales bacterium | reverse complement strand
GGGAACTCGGAAAGCCTGAAAGCCTGATCACATTTGTGAAGGACAGGCCAGGGCATGACCGCAGGTATGCCATTGATCCGACCAAGATTCATGCAGAACTTGGATGGCTTCCGGAAACCACCTTTGATGAAGGAATTCACAGGACAGTCCGATGGTACCTTGATCATGAACAGTGGTGGAAGGATATTCTGGCAGGGGATTATCAGAACTATTATGCACGCATGTATGGCGGAAGAGAGAAAGCCTGAGAGCTTCTTCTTCAGCGAACGCAGAAGGACAGGAGGTCCGGAATAACAGCATGAGAATCCTAGTAACGGGCGTAAATGGTCAGCTGGGGCATGATGTGGTCAGGCACCTGAAAGAGTTAGGTATTGAACACCGCGGAGTGGACATGGCCGATTTTGATCTTACAGATGAAACAGAGGTTATGTCCTACGTCACAGAGTATGCACCGGATGCGATTATTCACTGTGCAGCCTATACAGCTGTGGACAAGGCTGAGACCGATGTAGTCAACTGTATGCGGGTCAATGGAGCAGGAACGCTGTATCTGGTACGGGCAGCAACAGCTGTGGACGCATCACTCCTGTATGTTTCAACGGATTATGTCTTTGACGGTCAGGGGGATCAGCCCTTTGAGACGACATCCACGCTTGGCCCGCAGAATGTTTATGGCCTGAGTAAACTGCAGGGCGAATATGCAGTCAAAGGTCAGATGAAGCGGTTTTTCATTGTCAGAACATCCTGGGTCTATGGGCTGAACGGGAAAAACTTTGTGAAAACCATGCGCAGGCTGGGCAGAGAGAAGAACCGTCTGAATGTGGTATGTGATCAGATAGGCAGTCCGACTTTTTCTGATGACCTTGCTGTTCTGCTGTGTCAGATGATCCAGACCCAGCAGTATGGGATTTACCATGCCACCAATGAAGGATTCTGCTCGTGGGCAGAGTTTGCAGAAGAGATTATGTTGACCTCGCATCTGAAGTGTGAGATCAATCCTGTGCCTACGTCTGAATATCCGACGCCTGCCAGGAGACCACTGAACTCCAGAATGAGTAAGAACAGTCTGGAGAGAGCCGGGTTTGCCAGACTTCCCAGCTGGGAGGATGCATTACACCGGTACATTCAACAGTTACAGCAGGAAGGCGTGGAATAAGAAAAAGCGGCTGCATTGTGCGGCCGCTTTTTCGGGATAGGGTTGCTCAACGGAGGGGAATGCATGGAGTACAGGGATTGGATGCAGGACATGGGCTTTTCGGAACAGGAAAAACGAGCCTATGAAGAAGCAGTGGATACAGCTTTGCAGTCACTGGTAAGCGGTGTCTCAGCGGACCCGGAGACAGACCTGGGGTATCTGCGGGAATGCAGAGAATACTATATGGAAACCAACTTGGGCAGGGATCTTGTTCCGGTTTGTGATGCACTGATGCACCTGCTGACACCGGCAGCTGAAGATGAAGCTCTCCGTGTGCCGCAGTCTGATATTAAGACCATGAGAGAGCTGTATCATGCTGCGCTTGTGGAACGCAGGAAGGAACAGTGGAAGACCGGACTCGGGAAGACAGAATTACTGGCAAAACAGGCGGTACAGATGGAAAAAACGCTGAACGCGGACCGTGAAGATCGTTATTTCGACTTTCAGGAAGTAATTCATGAGTTTCTGTTCAGGGATCGTTATGAGCCGGACTTCAATCTGCGCAGAACACCGCTTCCTTTCTTTTCGTACATAGACCTTCATGTGGGGTTCCTTCTGAAAAATGAGAGATATGATGAAGTCGGTTTCTGGATTGGGGAAGCAGAAAAACTGGACCCGGTTACATACAGGATACCGCAGAGAAGGGCAGAAATCGCTGAGGGGCGAAAGGATGCCCAGGCATTGCAATCAGCAGGAAAGGAAATATGTACCAGAGCTGTCAACAGGTCAGAAATGGCCCGGGGGCTGAAAACGCTGGCGTGTTCGGCAGGAATGCTCGGAGACAGGATGCTAGAGACGGCATGCCTGGTGCATGCGGGACGGTTTGAGCCGCTCAGGACGGCGGAAACGGACAAACTGCAGCAGCTTATCTCTTTGCCGGAGTGCGAAGGCTTGCTGAAAACTGATCGTTATGAAGCGATCCTTGCAAAGGCAGGGATTCCCCTGAGCCTGGAAGCGGACGTTGTCCGTGTATCCAGAAATATCGCCTATGCATTCGAGCGCATGGACTGTAAGGAACTGGCTGAACTGTTTGCACATTATACAGCCTCAGCAACAGAGAAAGACTGAATACTAGCTCAGGCGCAGTCCGGCAGATCAAGGATCTGCCGGAATTGTTATATATAGCACAATCCGTGGCAGACAGAATATGATGCGATAGATACATACACGGAAAGGACAAAGAAGAACAGGGAGCTGGATTGCATACCAGATGAGTCTTTGATACAATCCACCGGACTGGATGAAGTACACAGAAAAAGCTTGAAAGCAGAACCGGTCGGAATAAATCACGAAAGGCATTAAAACAATGCAGAGACTGCAAGTAAAGAAAATGACAATCAGCGGAATTCTGATGGCGCTCGGCCTGGTTCTTCCGTTTCTGACAGGACAGATTCAGTCCATCGCACGGTGGATCAGTCCGATGCATATACCGGTACTGATCTGTGGCCTGACATGCGGATGCTGGTGGGGCTGTGGCGTAGGTTTTGTATTGCCGCTGCTGAGGGGAATCCTGTTTGGTATGCCGGTCGTTCCGCATACTGCACTTCCGATGGCGTTCGAACTGGCAGCCTATGGTTTGTTCAGTGGGTTGCTTTACCCGTTTTTCATAAAGGCGATGAAGCAGGATTCACATCTGATCCCTATGATTACGGCATTGGTAATTTCCATGGTTCTTGGAAGACTGGTTGGTGGAGCAGCCAAAGCGCTTTTCTTGGTTATCGGGCTCATTCATGCGAATGCTCCGTTCACCATGGAAGTTTTCCTGACCAGCTATTTTGTAAGCACTGCGCCTGGTGCGCTGATTCATATCCTGATTGTTCCGGCGGTATGTCTGGCGCTGGAGAGGGCAAAACTGTCACCGATTCTGGTGGAAGCAAGGAGGTAACGCGATGAAAACACTTTACCTTGAATGTGGAATGGGCGCTGCCGGGGATATGCTGGCAGGTGCGCTTTTTGAACTGATTCCGGACCGGGAAGGGTTCCTCAGAAAGTTCCGTTCCCTTGGCCTGCCGAATGTTCAGATTGAAATGGAACCTTCTGAAAAATGTGGGATCTG
>ONWQ01000230.1 GCA_900321565.1 uncultured Eubacteriales bacterium | reverse complement strand
TTACGGTTCCGCTGCTGTCTCTGTATAACGGTCAGCGCGGAAAAGTCAGATGGCTCGGGAAGTTTTTCTACTGGTACTATCCTGTGCATATGACGATCATCGGACTGATTCTGCGTCTTTTCCCGATGGGAGCCTGATATGAGTCATGGCGACGATATGGCACTGACAGAATGAACACATGGAAAACCGAATACAGGCACAGCCTCCACAGCGCTCTGAGCAGTGAGCACTCTGGAGGCTGTTATTTAAAAGATATAAAAATACATTTATTTTATTGAAAAACCCTGTGAAATGATGAATCAGTGATATACTTTTTCTGGTTCTGTGAATGATGCTGTTTCATCCGTTCTGGCACACAGCCGGTAGGCTGTGAACGGATGGAAAGGCACAGAAAACAGAAAAATTCAAAGGGGAAGTCAGCAATTTTTGTCTGAGCTTACAGGGAGGAAAAAGCATGTCCGGACAGACACAGGAATCCAGAAAGACAGTCAGTATCATGATTCCATGCTACAACGAAGAAGAGAATGTGGTCCAGATCACACAGGCAGTGATTGAGCAGATGCAGGCCCTGCCGCAGTACGACTATGAGGTTCTGCTGATTGATAACTGTTCTACGGATCATACCCGGGAACTCATACGACAGATCTGCAGTGGCAATCCGAATGTCAAGGCGATTCTGAATGCAAAGAATTTCGGGCAGTTCAACAGTCCGTATTATGGCCTCTGCCAGACCACCGGCGATTGTGCGATATCGATCTGTGCTGACTTTCAGGATCCCGTGGAAATGATCCCGGAAATGCTCAGGTACTGGGAAGAAGGTTACCAGATTGTATGCGGAGTGAAAACATCGTCCCAGGAAAGTAAAATCATGTACAGATTGCGCGGTCTGTATTACAAAGCAATTAAACGGTATTCCGAGGTTGAACAGATAGAACAGTTTACCGGGTTTGGTCTGTATGACCGGAGATTTCTGGAGGTCATGCGCTCACTGGATGATTCCAAGCCATTTCTTCGTGGAATTGTCGCAGAACTCGGCGGAAAACGGAAGGAGATTCCCTATGACCAGCCGTTGCGCAGGGCCGGGAAAACCCATAACAATCTGCGGACTCTGTTTGATGCGTTTATGCTCAGTGTAACAAGTTATACCAAACAGGTATGGCGTATGGTAGAGGTTGCAAGTGTTGCATTGGGCGGTGGAGCCATAGTGTACGGAGCTTATCAATTGATACGCAAAAAATTGTTTTGGGACGAGTACAATGCAGGCATTGCGCCAATCATCGCGATTATAATGATTTTGAGTGCAGTATTCTTTTTTCTGCTGGCAATACTTGGAGAATATGTCAGCACAATGAACCAGCGCATTATGCACCGGCCTCTGGTGGTGGAGGAGGAAAGAATCAATTTCGGGTCTCAGACACCCAAGCCTATGGGCGTTTGTGCAGCGCTTGTGAATGTGGAAAAGGCGGAGGAGGCACGGAAGCGGATTTCCGTCGCCAGATCCCTCCTGGCATCCGGATCAGAACTGGAGATCGTTGAAGCTGTCACTGAGCTTTCTCATGAAGAGGTTCTGGGCATCCGGGAGCTTATGACCAGGGAATCATAAAGAAAACAGCAGTGCCTTATGACAGAGGTACTGCTGCTTTCATATCAGCCTGTAAGATGACCGGAATCAACCGAGAAACTCTCTGGAAAACCAGGCTACCGTCTCATCCATGCATTCCGGAAGATGCTCATGTCCGAAATCCGGGTAGAAAATGACCTGTTTTTCGCTCCTGATCTTATTGAATGCGGCGAACTGTGTTGACGGGGGGCAGACGGTATCCATCAGGCCTGTGCACATGCGTACCTTGCCGCGGATCCGGGGAGCGAGGTGCTGTACATCAATATATCCCAGCTTTGTGAAGGTTTCCGTTTCATGCCGGTGCGTGGGGTCTGTATGCCGGAAGTATTCCTTCAGTTCGACATACGCGTCCTTGGCCAGGTCCAGATTCCAGACCCGCTGATAATCGCTGAGGAACGGATAGCAGACGGATACCAGTTTGACATCCGTCAGTGCAGCACAGGCAAGGGAAAGCCCGCCACCCTGACTGCCGCCGAAAACAGCGATCCTGTCCTGATCGATGCAGTCCATACCGGCAATGATCTTATACAGCAGTGCGGTATCCAGAAAAATATCACGGAACAGGAGATCATCCGGGTTCTCGCTTTCCAGTCCGCGGATGATATGACCGTGGTGCGTATTCCCGATGACCCTGCCCACATCCTGGCTTTTTCCGCCCTGTCCGCGCACGTCCAGTGCGGCCACGGCAAACCCGGCTGCACCGAGCTGCATGAGTCCTGTCCAGTCGCCGGAACTGCCTGTATACCCATGAAACTGGAGAACAGCAGGAACCGGTTTGCGGACAGCTTTGGGCACGATCCATTTCGCATACACACGCGCGCCCTTGGTTCCTGTGAAATACAGGTCATAGCAGTCGAAGGCGGGATGCGGGTAGGCAAGCTTCAGGGTGACTTCCGGATCCAGCGCGTTCATTTCTTCCAATGCCCGGTCCCAGTATGCGTCAAAGTCCGCAGGCTTGGGGTTGGTTCCCTGATACTTCCACAGCTCTTCTACTGAAAGGTCAAACAGTCCCATGGGTCATACCTCCTCTGAATCCGCTTCATGCCCGATGACTTCCCATGCACGCAGGGAAGGGAAGGCAGAAGGGTCATCACTTTTTACCATGTGCTCGAGCCGGAGCCAGCGCACACGCCGTTTGCCAAGATCGATCCATTGCCGGTCTCCGGTCTTTTCAAGCCGGAACTCGGTCTCTTCACCATTGGAATCTGCCACATGCCCGGAGACCCAGTAGGCATCATGTGGAAAGTCTGCACGCAGTGTCAGGGCCATGCGTTCCGCAATGATCTCCCGGCCGAAGTCAATCCTGCACCAGGCATCCGTTCTTGCACCAATGCCCCAGCTTTCGTAGGGCCATTGTCCGTGTGATGTATT
>ONWQ01000419.1 GCA_900321565.1 uncultured Eubacteriales bacterium | reverse complement strand
GGTACCAGTCGATGATCCGCAGGATCGATCAGGCAGCCGAACTGAAACCGCAGGTGGAAACCACCCTGGCGGAAGACATGTTCTCTGTGGCAGCCGGACGATCCACGTTTGCGGAAAGCGGAGCGGAAAAGCTGATGGACCGGGTGAACGGAACACTGGATGCGCTGCTGGAGGAGACAACCGGCGGCGGACACCTGCAGCTGACCGTGGCGCGCCGCACAATGGATACGCTGAAGCAGTATATATTCAAGGTCCGGGACGGCATGGCGGAGGGCATGCCGATTGATGAGATCGAGGGGATTGTCGATGAAATCCGGGATGTCGGGCGCCTGGCAGCTGACATGGTGGACGCATTCATCGAACAGGAGATAGTGAATGCCCGGGAGACGAGTACACGCCTGACCCGGGTGGTACTGATCACGGCCGTGGTGGAGGTTCTGATCCTGCTGGCTGCACTGCTTTATACCCGGTATGCCATGAACCGTATGACCTGGCTGATCCGCACAGCGCTATCCACTCTGGAAAGCACGGTGCACCGGATTGCCGACGGTGACCTGCAGGACCGTGTATCCGATCTGGGTGTGGAAGAGCTGCAGGAACTGGCTGAACATATCAATCAGATGGCGGAGCGGCTGGAAAACCTGATTGAGGAAACGGGGCGGAATCAGAAGCATCTGGCCAAGGCGGAACTGCGTACACTGCAGGCCCAGATCAATCCACATTTTCTGTATAACACACTGGATGCCATCGTATGGCAGGCGGAAAGCGGGAAAGGCGAAGAGGTTGTGCGCCTGACCCGGAGCCTGAGTGATTTTTTCCGGATATCCCTGTCCTCCGGTGCGGACTGGATCCCGGTCAGCCAGGAACTGAAGCATGTTTCTGCCTATCTGAGTATTCAGCAGACACGCTACAGGGATATTCTGACCTATGAGGTGGATTCCCCGGAAGGTGTGGAGCAGATCTATATGCTGAAACTGCTTCTGCAGCCACTGGTGGAAAATGCGCTTTATCATGGGATCAAGGAAAAACGCGGGGGCGGACGGATTACTGTTCGTATGAAGACAGAAGGCGCGCTGATGCATTTTACGGTATCTGACACCGGAAAAGGGATGCAGCCTGAACAGGTACAGGAAATCCGGGATACACTGAATGCAGGAAAACTGTCGCAGCAGGCCGCGCTGGAACCGGGGTATTCCGGATTTGGTCTGCGGAATGTGGATATGCGGATCCGGCTGTACTATGAAAAGAAAAAGGGGCTGACGATCCGATCCGGTCCTGAGGGTACAGAGGTGTCCTTTGTTATCCCGGTCCGCACAAGGGAGGAGATTGACCATGACGAAGGTCTTTCTGGTAGATGATGAAATAGGCATACGTGAGAACCTGAGGAATTCCTTTCCCTGGGAGGAGAAAGGCTTTCAGCTGGCGGGCGAGGCGCCGGACGGGGAAATGGCACTGCCGATGATCCGGGACCTGAATGTGGATATTCTTCTGACAGATATCCGGATGCCGTTCATGGACGGGATCCGGCTTTGCGAAGAACTGCAGCGGACAATGCCCTGGGTGGAGCGGATCATTCTGTCAGGATATGATGACTTTGAATATGCCCGCAAGGCGATGAGTCTGGGTGTACGGGAATACCTGCTCAAACCGGTGACCGCGAAGGAGCTGGAAGAGGTGCTGAACCGGGCACGCAGCCAGATTGAGGAAAGACGCCGGGAACGGGAAAACCTGACCGCACTGAAGCACCGGGTCATGAATGAGACGGCGTTCCTGCGGGACAAACTGCTGGAAAGCCTGTTCACGGATGAGGGGGATCCGGCGGACGATGACGCGGTGGTTTCTCAGATGCGCGGGCTTGGCGCGAACCTGATCGCCGGCTGCTATGCAGTGCTGGATATTTCTTTTGCTTCGGAGGGAGAGGCGCGGACAGCCTGCCGCAGTGCACTGGCTGCCCTGGCAGAAATGAGCGGGGGCGCGGTCTTTGTCTGCTCCGGAGCCAAGGGGGCACGGGCACTGGTGCTTGGCGATCATCCGGAGGATGTGGAGGAGCGGGCATACTCCTTTGCCAATTCTGCAATGCATCTGCCGGAGCTTGAAAATGAGCAGAACCTGCTGATTGCGATCGGGGATACAGTGGAGGATTTTCATGATATCCGTACGAGCATGCGCAGTGCGCGGCATCTGCGTCACCTGCAGACGGCGGAAGGCCCGGCGAAACGCAGTATTGTGAGTCTGGGCGTGCGGGGCAGCGGAAGTGCTGACGGTGCTGTGACGAAGGCATGCCTGTTTATGGAGGAGCACTTTTCCGATCCGAATCTCATGCTTTCTGACGCAGCCAGGGCAGTGCATCTGAGTCAGAGTCACCTGTCCACCATCTTTGCACAGGAAACCGGCATGACATTCACCCAGTACCTGACCGGGCTGAGGATTGCCAGAGCAAAGGAACTGCTGGAAAACACGGATCTGCGGTCCTTCCGGATTGCGGAGAATGTCGGATACAATGATGCGCACTATTTCAGCTATATGTTCAAGCGCAATACCGGGGTGACGCCGAGTGAGTACCGGAAAGACCGGCGTGACCAAAAAAAATGAACCTGATCGAAAAATAATCCACTTTTTCAGGTGTAAAACCGGTACAAATACGGAAAAATTTCAACCAAAATCGAAATCCTTTGCATTTATGTGCAGGGGATTTTTCTTTATAATGCAGACAAATGGCAGGTATGCCAAAAAAGAATAAACCAAGGAGGAGAAAACTATGAAGAAACTGTTGGCACTGGTTCTCGCTCTTGTGATGATCCTGTCTGTGTCCCTCGCGTTTGCGGATGGCAT
>ONWQ01000228.1 GCA_900321565.1 uncultured Eubacteriales bacterium | reverse complement strand
TTGACCGGGATCACCATGCTGTCATACATAACGACCTATTATAACTTGATACACGGTTTATTTAGATTTCTTAATGTGAATTATATCAGTAAAAGACGATTTGCTATACCGAAATACGAATATAAGAAAATGATTCGATATGAAAAAATATTATTTAATTACAAACTGTCATGAAACCTATTGTCAAATAAGCAAGACCAATAGTCTATATAACTGTTTAACAAATTGAAGCAGCTATATCGACTTTTCTTTGTACCAATTGACGTTGTTTATGGATGTATTGGAAAAAAAGCAAGATAGAGTGATGATAAAATGAGGAGGGGGTGATTTGTCTGGATTTTGTGCCTGATAGCGGAAATAGACACCATAAACAGTAAAAAAATATAGTTTATGGTGTCGTTAAGATGTCAGATACTTAAGCCTGGATACAAAGGGGGATAGATGAGCGACTATACACAGCATATAGAAGATCGATATTGGGATTATATTAATTTTGTTCAACATGAAACACAAAATGTAATGCGAACATTCTCCACCCAAGATTCTGATGTGGTATTATCGGAGGCTATTGATCGGTTCAAATCGGAATACACCTGTTCAGCTAGAAGGTTCTTGATGAATTATTTCCAGCGTCAGGCAACCTCTGTTATCCCGCAACTTGGACAGTATTCGTTTGTGTTTCATGGGAACGTGTATCTATTTAGTATTGTAACGGATGATATTGTCCGGAATCTGGATACTGTAGAACGAGACACTTATATCAAGCTGACCTGTGAAATTGCCGCGCAAAACAGCGGTGATAACGAAAAAGAATGGCGCCCACTAGCACGAAAGGTCATGCTGTGGAATAAGAAGTTGGAATTGCTCAGCAAGGAGGAAGCATTTCGTCTGGGTCATGGTCTGAGATTTTCCCTTGATGAAATGAATGACTTCCTATTACGAGTCATGGATAATGAGGATCTTTCCTATGCAAAATCCAGCGATGTTATCGAAGCCTTTTGTTTTCTGTATCCGCCGGCAAACGATTACAGAATAGCGAATCACTTGAAGCAGGAATATGCCAAACGTTCGCACGATATTCCTAAACATAATATAACTGATAAGCCGGAACCCTTCACACATATGGTCGAGATTTCTCTTCAAACGCAGATTCAGCATTGGATACAGGGCAAAGAAGACGTGTGTGAAGCCTTTCTTAGTTGGATGCTCCTTCGAGCACCGTTTATGGATTTACCGAGTCATCGTGCTTATACGATTTATTGCCGACTTGCCTCCTTCGCATACGAAACTACATTGAATACTCATTGGTTACTAGATGAAATAGCACTCTCTGAACAGGTCTTGCAATACTGTGCACAGAATCGAGCGTATACGATTACACCTGATATAGCGTATCGAATATCGGACAAAATTCTGTCCAATGCGGCCGTAGAATTTGATAACGTGCGTAAGCGGAATCCAACAAATGTCTGGCGCTATATTACCGTTACAAAAGAAGGCAGAGCAACTGCCATTGCAATTGGAAAACGTATTCCACATCTACTTCTTGGAGATGAATTTGTCACAAAAGCAGATGTATTGTTTATGCTTTGGTATATTTGCGATCTTTATTGGCTGGAGAGTGGAGAGTCCGTCAGTCGCCAGACCGTGTTTGATCGTGTTTCAAATTTCTGGTCTGCTGCGGAAGCACTGCTGGAAATGGCACATCTTCCTTGTTTTTATGCACCACACATGATGGAGAGGTGCTTCTTGCAGGCGATTTGCATTAGGAATTCTAATGAAGAGTCACCCTTTGAAATCTATGAGGGCTTGTGTGAATTTGTTCTGCCAGAGAAACGTCACAGAATACGACAAAAGCAGGGATCCCGAAGCGAAAAATCCAGGGCAACATTAGAAAAAGAGGTTATGGAGGCGTATATCAGGGATGAGATTGATTTTGAAGGGGTCGAAGTGTTGTTGGAAGGACATGTGCTTGCTCACGGAAGAGAGAAGCCAAAATATTCTTTTACCGCTCAGGGTATTGCCTGCCTTCCAAACCCGGAGATTATAATTCGATACCCTATGCATAAAACAGGTGCGAGATTTGATGCGGATAGTGAATCATATTCAGAGTCGGACACAATGGAAGAACGCTTTCGATTTATTTATGGACTTTCATTATTTCTGATTGATGCAGTTCGATATCACGGAATAACCTGCGACTTTCGGACGAACTATCAGAAAAATGTCTCTCTGACAATTATTCGATGGGATACCTGAAAGGAGTGAACCACCTGTGGCCCAAGATATAAAAACCGTAATGATGGATCTTTCCAGTGGAGAGAATTTGAATATCAATTTGTCCTATTCCATAACGATATTTGACGGGAATAGTGATTTTTATGATATCAACCTGAAAACTTATAAAAAGGATACCGTAACATTTGGTAGAAACAGTGACAATGATATTGTTCTGAATTCTGCACTGGTTTCAAGGCACCATGGCTATTTCGACTTAAGCGGTGGCGAAATCAAGGTCAGCGATATTGGTAGCACAAATGGTATATGGGTCAATGGCGTCAAAACAATGAATGCCGTTCTCAGAAAAGGCGATATTTTGCGAATAGACAGAGCTTCCCAAGAAAAGCCGGATGGTGTCTTAATCCTAATTAGTGATGTCACTGGAACGGAAAACTGGCATTCCATGGACTTGACCGATTCAATCAGAATCGGCAGGGGAAAAACCAATGATATTGTACTTACTCATGCTGGTGTTTCTATGGAGCATGCCTGTATCAAGCGTAATGGCAACGATGTTGTGATTGAGGATCATCACAGTACTAACGGAACTTTTGTCAATGGAAGGCGTATTATAACGGCTGCCCTCCACGAAAAAGACATAATCACAATTCTGAATACAAAGCTGATTTATTCCTGCGGTAAGCTGTATTTTTACACCTATCAGGCCGGACTTCGTATTGATGCTCAGCATGTTACAAGAATTGTGCGCAACCGGCGAAAAAAGATATGCATCTGCGAGGATGTGAGTCTGTCCATTGAGCCTGGAAGCCTGATAGCAATTATCGGAGGTTCAGGTGCTGGAAAGACTACATTTATGAATGCAATCAGTGGATATGATCGCCCGACCTCCGGTAGTGTATTGATTAATGGGGAGGATCTCTATCAAAACTATGATGCGCTGAAGAATATCATTGGATATGTTCCTCAGGAGGATATTGTATATGACAATTTGACACTGTATGACATGCTGTCCTATGCTGCAGAACTGCGACTCCCGGATGATACGACAAAAGCGGAGCGGGAAGACCGAGTTCGCTCAGTAATCGAAATGGTTGAGCTGAGCGGAAAGGAAGCCACGTTGATCAGAAGGCTCAGCGGAGGGCAGAAGAAACGCGCTAGTATTGCAGTGGAGTTGTTAGCCGACCCGATTCTGTTCTTTCTGGATGAACCGGCATCTGGTCTTGATCCCGGAACCGAGCGAAACCTAATGAAATTGCTCCATAAGATGACGTTGAAGGGCAAAACGATTGTGTTGGTCACTCATAGTACACTGAACCTTCAGGAATGTGAAAAGATTATCTTCATGGGTACAGGAGGAAAGCTTAGTTATTATGGTAGCGCTGAAGAGGCGAAAGATTTTTTCCAAGTGGATGATTTGGTAGATATTTATAATCTTATCAATACAAATCCTGATGTATGGCAAAATAAATATCGAGAATTAAATGCTCAAGAACACGTGGCAATAGGAACCGAAGCCTCCGGGCGTGTAGTGGAACGAAACAAGCACAAATGGCTTAGGCAGGTTGGGGTTCTCAGCAATCGTTATATGAAATTGGTATGGAATGATAGGCAGCGGTTGCTTCTTTTGCTTATCCAGGCTCCCGTTTTAGCATTTTTAATTTCGCTTGTGAAGGACGGTAATGAGTATTATGAGTCGGAGATAACACGGGCACTGCTGTTTGCATTAGCCTGTTCGGCCTTCTGGCTAGGCACACTGAACTCCATTCAGGAGATCTGTAAGGAACGTACAATTCTGCGCAGGGAATATATGACGGGCGTTCATCTCGGACCGTATGTGATTTCTAAATTTGTCGTACTGGGTATCTTATCGCTGCTTCAGTCTATGATGCTCACAGGGCTGTTTGTCGTTCTGGTGGGAACGCCGGAGAAGGGGGTTATCACAGATCCAGCGGCTGAGTTTTTGATTACAAACTTCTTAACTGCGTTTGCGTCTGTCTCAACAGGGTTGTTTATTTCCAGCCTTTTTACTAACGCAGATCGTGCAATGACAGTGGCCCCTCTCATGTTGATGCCGCAGATTCTCTTCTCGGGTATTCTATTCAAGCTGGAGGGGGCGACCGAAATCATCTCTTGCTTTGCTGTCAGCAGATGGGCAATGGAAGGACTTGGAACGACTGCAAATATCAACAGTTTGAAGTACATCATTTATGTGGGAGGAATCCGACAAGAATATAATCTGCTCGCTGAAGAATACTTCACCTTTACTGTAGGCCACATGGTCAAAGTATGGGTGATTCTGATAGTCTTTATTGTGGTATTTGGTGTTTTAAGTACCTTGAATCTAAAGCGGATAAAAAAGAATCGTTGAGTACAGTAGGGGGATATATGTTTTATGTTTATTAGTACAGATTGGTATTCTGATGTCGGTGGCAGGGCAAATAA
>ONWQ01000227.1 GCA_900321565.1 uncultured Eubacteriales bacterium | reverse complement strand
TCTCAACGTAGATCCCGCAGATCTTTGGCTAGTCAACTCCGGACTCGTTTTCACAAGCCCGCGACTTCAGTCGTGGGTAATTGACGTTTAACCGCCTTACTATTCAGTCATTCCTGGGCACACAGACGCAGCAGGGCTTCTGCATAGACTTTGGCTGCCAGGATCATTTTGTCAATCCATACAAACTCATTTGCCTGATGACAGAGGTCTTCGTCATCCGGGAATGCGGCACCGAATGCAACCCCCTGCCTGAGGACCTTCGCATAGGTTCCGCCGCCGGTGGACTCGGCCACGGCCGGTAGGCCGGTGACGTCATGGTATGCGCCGAGCAGACTGCTGACCAGTTCGCTCTCGGCCGGCACGTGATGCGGCTCCTTGGTCCCGCACTCGTCAATGGTGAACGCACTGAGCTTGTCCAGTGCCGTCTTCCTGAGGGCGGCAAGGTCCGCAGAGATCGGGACGCGGCAGTCGAAGGACGCGTACACATTCCCGTCCCGGATATGGAGGATGCCCATATTGCAGGTCAGGGCACCACTGACTTCATCGGCACAGGCAATCCCCAGGGATGTCCCGTCCGTTTCCATACCATACACGTCTGCGAGCGTGCGCAGCGGTCCCTGAACGCCCAGTTCCCTGAGCAGGCAGAGCATCATGCCGATGGCATTGCGTCGGCCTTCCGGGTATGCGGCATGGCCCGGGATACCTTCCGCGGTCACGCAGACCCCGCGGTCCGTCATTTCCGCGCGATAGGGGAGGCCTGTGGCCTGCGCATAGGCACGGACCTGATTTACCAGGGATGCGTCCCCGGCCAGAATGGCCCTGGCCTCACCGGGGATCACGTTCATCCGCTCGCCGGTCACCCATTCCAGGACCTGAACGCCCTCAGTGGACAGAGGCGCATGCACAAACATGTGCAGCATGCCCTTTTCCGTATTGATCAGCGGGAAGGAAGCGTCCGGTGAAAAACCCAGTGCAGGCATTTCAGCATGCTTGCAGTAGTAATCCATGTCCTGCCAGTCGCTTTCCTCATCGCAGCCGAGGATCAGACGGATGGAACGGTGCAGCGGAATCCCCGCCTCCCGGATGGCTTTCATGGCAAACATGGCGGCTAGTGCAGGCCCCTTGTCGTCAATCGTGCCGCGGCCGTACATCTTCCCGTCTTCCACGGCAGCACCGAAGGGCTCACGTGTCCAGCCGTCCCCGACAGGTACCACGTCCAGATGCCCGAGCACGGCGATCATTTCCTGATCCTCAGGCCCCAGGGTTGCGTCACCGGCATACCCGTCAAAGATCCGGGTCTTGAAGCCCATGTCCTGTGCATCCTGCATGGCCAGGTCCAGCATGCGCCGTACATCCCTACCGAACGGGGCACCGTCTTCCGGCGTGCCCTTGATGGACGGTGTCCGGACCCAGCGGCTGAGTGTGGCTACATAATCTTCGCGATACGCGTCCAGCAGATCCATGACTTGCTTATTCATAAAAATGAATCACCCCCGAAACTGTCCTGTGCATTCCGAATGTCACCGGATTTCTTTCCCGGTGCATCGGGATCAATGTATTCAATCTCCAGACGGTCGAAATGAACGGGTTCCATGAATGCATCCGCGCCGAACCGTGTCTGCCCGAAAGCTTCCCATTCCCTCTGATTCTTATCCAGCCACAGCGGTCTTGACACGTCCAGCTGATGCAGCGCTTCAGACAGCGCTTCCTGCGGGTCATCCCTGGTACAGGGAACCGTGACCTGCCGGTCCATGCGGTGATGGACAATGGTCCGCACCCAGAGTGCCTGAGCCATGAAAGTCCCCCTTTCGCACAATTCGTCACAGGACCGATTATGGCATGAAAGCACGCCCTGTGCAAGTGCATTTTCTTAGGACCGTTGACGGAATTGTGCATTCTATCTATAATCCGGGAAACAGAACGGGAGGATGCGTATGAAAGTACTGATTTCCGCAGACATTGAAGGGACCGCCTTTACGACGTACTGGGAAGAAACCGAAAAGGACAAGGCGACGTATCCTGCTGCCGCCAGGGAAATGACGCGTGAGGTGTGTGCCGCCATTGACGGTGCCATGCGTGCAGGCGCGGATGAAATCCTGGTCAATGATGCCCATGACTACGCCATCAATCTGGATCCGACGGCCATGCCGGAGTGTGTGGAACTCATCCGCGGCTGGGCCGGAAGCCCGCTGAGCATGGTTGAGGGTGTGGATGAAACCTTTGATGCAGCGATGTTTGTCGGCTGGCATTCCCCGGCGGGCAAGAGCGGGAACCCGCTTTCGCATACCATGAGTGATAAGCCGGCCAGAATAACACTCAACGGTCTGCCGTGCTCCGAGTTCCTCCTGTACAGCTGGGCCTGCGCCATGTACGGTGTGCCAAGCGTGCTTCTGACCGGGGACAGGATGCTCACTGAGCTTTCATCTTCGCTGCACCCGTGCCTGAAGACGGTCTGGGTCAAGGACGGTCTGGGCGGAATGACACGGTGCAAGTCACCGGCACGCGTGGAAAAGGAGATCCGGCTGGCCAGTGAGCAGGCACTCAGGCAGGACCTGAGTCATGCTTGCTGCACACTGCCTGAGCACTTTGATCTGAGCATTACCTATAAGGAACACAAGTATGCGGTCCGCAATGCCTGCTATCCCGGATTCCGGCAGGTGAGCGATGACACGATTACCATGCAGACAGACCGTCTGATGGATATCCTGACGGCTGTCAAGTTTGTACTCTGAAAACTTTTTTTGAAAGACAGCAGGAAATGCCTGACGATTGTCGAAACTAGAGAGTACAAACCTCAGAAAGAGAAGGAAAGAGGGTGTCTCCGATGGCACAGATAGATACGCGGAGGCAGAAATTTCTGACAGCTGCCTCCGCATGAATTTCATGCCGAAAGGAGCTTGACAATGAACATTTCCATTACCGCCCGGAACATGACCGTTACCCCAGGTATTGAACAGCGTATACAGCGTAAAACATCAAGAATGGAACGGTATCTGTACGGAGATACCGAGATGCAGATCAAGATGAGAAAGGATAAGAACGATCTGCGCATCGTAGAAATCACTGTTCCCATGAAAAATAATGTGATTCTGCGTTCCGAAGCCTCAGCTCAAGGAAATCTGTTTGCTGCGATTGATGATGCGCTCGCCAAAATGGAGCGCCAGATACATCGTCACCGCACCAAGCTGGGCAAGCGTATCCGTGAAGACGCCTTTGCAGAAGAGCCTGAATTCATCGAAGTGGATGAACAGGAAGAAGACAATGTGGAGATCGCAAGGCGGAAGACATTCCCGGTGCGTCCGATGTCTGTGGAAGATGCAGCGATCCAGATGGAACTGCTTGGACACAGCTTCTTCGCTTTCGTGAACGTGGATTCGGATCAGATCAATGTGCTGTATCAAAGGAAGGATGGCGGTCTGGGACTTCTGGAACCTGAGGCATGAAATTGATTGTCAGACTGGTAAAACAGTTTTTATCTTAGAACCAAGGGAAGGGCAGGCAACGCCTGCCCTTTTTGCTGAAAAGGCCATAGGCCTGATGAAAGGGGAACTGAACGCTTGGCAAACACATTACCTTTGCGGCACGAACTGAAGTTTTTCATCAATGATGCCCAGCATCTGCTGCTGTCCCGTGCCCTGGACCGCACTCTGCAGCGGGATCCCAACGGGAACGAGAAGAACGAGTATCATATCCGCTCCCTGTACTTTGATACCGTATTCAATGATGCGCTGATGGACAAGCTGGACGGCGTACAGAACCGTGACAAGTACAGGATCCGGATCTATAACTTCAGTGACCGCGTGATCAAGATGGAGTGCAAGACCAAGATCGGAACCCTGATCTCCAAGCGCTCAATCTCCATCCCCAGAGACCTGTGCGAGCAGCTGATGGCTGGTGACCCGTCCGGACTGGAGACCACCCGTTCCGGACTGCTCAATGATGTCTACCGCGAAATGACCATTCATCTGCTGCACCCCGTGGTCCTGGTGGACTATGTGCGGGAAGCATACCTGCACCCGGCGGAGGAAGTGCGGATCACGTTTGACAAACAGCTGCGCACAGGCCTGTATCAGACAGACCTGTTTAATCCGCATGTACCGACCATTTCGCCATTCGATCATCCGGTCATGATCCTGGAAGTGAAATACAACCGGATGCTGCCCTCCTATATCCGGGACATCCTCAATACCTACTGTCCGAATGCGATTCAGAGTGCGATTTCCAAGTATACATGGTGCCGGCGCTTTGAAGAACTGGAAGCATAAGAAGAAAGGAGCTGCCGACATGGAGCTTATCCTGAATCAGTGTGTGCATGATTCGTGCAGGATCACGGTACTGACCCCGTGCCTTGTCCGTCTGGAGTATGCCCCGGACGGTGCGTTCTGTGATGAACAGACGGAGCGCGTGATCACGCGCGCGTTCCCGACCCCCGAGGTGCGGTCTGTCCGCACACGCTGCGGGATCCAGCTGTGGACAGAACAGCTGGAGATCTACTGGGACCTGCGGGTTCCGGACCTGGGCGGGATCACGATACGCCAGCTCAGGATCTCGGGAAACAAACGCGCGATCTGGCGCTATGGCGAGCACCCGGGGAACCTGCGCGGAACAGCCCGGACGCTGGACCGTGCGGATGGCGCCATTGACCTGGAAGACGGCGTGATGAGCGTGAACGGCATCTCCGTCCTGGACGACAGTGCCTCAGTGGCACTGGATGCATCCGGCGCGCGCAGGATCCGGGACCCGCGGACCGTGGACCTGTATGTATTCGGGTACGGGCATGCGTACCGCCTGGCGCTGAGGGATTACCTGATCCTGACCGGGAAACCGCCGATGATCCCGCGTTTTGCTCTGGGTAACTGGTGGAGCCGGTACCATCCCTATACGACGGATGAGTACCTGGCGCTCATGGAGCGCTTCCGCAAGGAAAGAATTCCGTTCTCCGTGGCAGTACTGGACATGGACTGGCACCGGACCGACCCGCCTGAGGGGCAGGGGAGCGGATGGACCGGGTATACATGGAACCGGACACTGATCCCGGACCCGAAGGGTCTGCTTCAGGCACTGCATGATCAGGGCCTGAAGGTGACCGTGAACCTGCACCCGGCAGACGGTGTCATGCCGTATGAGGATGACTACCCGCGCATGGCCGCAGCTGTGGGCATGGACCCGGCGAGCGGACTGCCGGTGGAGTTTGATATTGAGAACCCCGCATTCCGCAAGGCATACATGGAAGTGCTGCACCATGAGCTGGAAGCGGACGGTGTGGACTTTTTCTGGATTGACTGGCAGCAGGGCAATGGCGGTGTGCTGCCCGGCACAGATATTCTCTGGGAACTCAATGCACTGCATTATCAGGACAGCAACCGCGGCAAAAAGCGGAGCCTGATCCTTTCCCGGTATGCAGGCCCCGGGAGCCAGCGGTTCCCTGTGGGCTTTTCCGGGGACACCTGTGTGACCTGGGCATCCCTGGACTTTCAGCCGTACTTTACCGCCAATGCAACGAATATCGGGTTCTGCTGGTGGAGCCATGATATCGGCGGACACATGCACGGGATCTATGATGAGGAACTCATGGCCCGGTGGGTGGAGTTCGGTGTCTTCTCTCCGATCCTGCGCCTGCATTCCACCAATAACCCGTTCAACAGCAAGGAACCCTGGAACTATCCGTCCGTCGAAGGCATCCTGGTCCGTATGCTCCGGCTCCGGTATGCCCTGATCCCATACCTGTATACCCTGAACTGGCGTTTCTCCCATATCGGACGCGCACCGATTGAACCGCTGTACTATGCCTGGCCGGAGGACGCGGATGCCTACCGGGTGCGGAACGAGTACCTGTTTGGTCCGGACATGGTTGTGTGCCCTGTCACATCCCAGGCGGACCCTGTGACAGGCATGGCAGCGACGGAAGTGTACATACCGGAAGGCCACTGGACAGACCTGTTTACCGGACAGTCCTATGAAGGCCCGTGCCTGCGTGTACTCTACCGCGATCTTGAGTCGATTCCCGTGCTTGTGCGGGACGGAGCCATTCTGGTACTGCAGGACACGACCGGGG
>ONWQ01000303.1 GCA_900321565.1 uncultured Eubacteriales bacterium | reverse complement strand
CTCTCCGAGATAGATGTCATACCCGAACAGACTGTACAGCCTGACCACACGGAATGTATCCCCGAGGAAGTAGTGGGCAAACAGCGGCAAGGATGTGGCATTGGCCCAGAGCATGGCCAGGTAGGTCAGGGCAAGGAACCATGCGGTAAGAAAGCCATGGTCATACCCGAAAGTCTCCCGGACATAGGCATAGGCACCGCCTGCATTCGGATACAGCCGGATCAGGCTGGAATAGTTGCGGGCAATGATCAGCATCACGAGTGCGCCGGTGAGGATACCGGCAACGGTACCCCATGGACCGGCCTGGACCAGATACGTATTGGCTGTGACCACAAGCGAGCCCCAGCCGACACTGGTTCCGATGGACAGTGCCCAGATGAAGGCAGGGGATAGACTGGCAGATAACTGGGATTCTTTATTGTCTTCCATAGCTGAAGCTCCTTTGGTGAATATGGGAGAGCTCAGCAGTTACCATTCAGGATCATGTCAATCTGGCTGAGTTCGTCGGGTGTGAAGGGTGCTGCGGAGAGCGCTTCAACATTCTCGATGATCTGTTCAGGCCGGCTGGCACCGATGAGTGCTGAGGTGATCACCGGATCACGGAGCACCCAGGCCAGGGCCATCTGAGAGAGCTTCTGACCGCGTTTTTCGGCGATCGCGTTCAGGGCAGCGATTTTCGCCAGTTTATCCTCTGTAATGGAATCAGGCTTGAGATACCGCGGATCGTGTGCCGCACGGGAATCGGCCGGAATACCATTGAGATACTTGCCGGTGAGCAGTCCGTTGGCCAGCGGGGCAAAGCAGATGCATCCGACCTGGTTTTCACGCAGGACGTCTGTCAGCCCGTCTTCGATCCAGCGGTCCAGCATGGAATACCGCGGCTGTTCGATCAGGCAGGGTGTGCCCAGCTCACGCAGGATGGAGATCGCCTGGCGCGCCTGCTCCGGCTTATAGTTGGAAATGCCGACATACAGCGCTTTCCCGCTGCGCACAATGGCATCGAGCGCGCCCATGGTCTCCTCCATGGGTGTGTCCGGGTCAGGACGGTGATGATAGAAGATATCCACATAGTCCACATGCATGCGCTTCAGTGACTGATCCAGGGAAGCGATCAGGTATTTGCGGCTGCCATGATCCCCGTACGGGCCCGGCCACATATCATACCCGGCCTTGGTGGACAGGATGAGTTCATCCCGGTGCGTATGCCAGTCGCGGTCCATATGGATGCCGAAATTGCGCTCAGCCTCACCATAGGGCGGGCCATAGTTGTTCGCCAGGTCAAAGTGTGTGATTCCGTGGTCGAACGCGGTGCGCAGCAGGCTCTGCTGAACACCGAAAGGTGTGATGTTTCCGAAATTATGCCAAAGGCCCAGGGAAATGGCGGGCAGCAGAATACCACTGCGTCCGCAGCGGCGGTACTGCATTTTCTCATAGCGGTCCGAAGCTGGCTGATAGCTCATACAATATCTCCTTTGTACCTAAAAAGTTGGTCTGGAAACAGGAAGAGTGCCTGTTCAGCATGATACCACGCCGGCAGAGGATACTCAAGCAGTCCGCACAGATGTTGTGCAGCCAGGAACAAACAAAAAACCGCTGCACGCATGCAGCGGTGAAGCGGAGAGTGCAGGACTCGAACCCGCGTGGGCGATAAAGCCCTAATGGTTTTCAAGACCACCCCGTTATGACCACTTCGGTAACTCTCCATCCATCGGCTGTCTCAGGACAGCGATAGGATTTTACCATGCAAAAGCAGAAGGGTCAAGCTCTATTTGTGCTTTTAGCACGCGGGACTCACAGACTCCGCGGATCAGCAGTCATAGACGGTCATATCAACTCCGGTATCCAGGATCAGAATGGAGTGCGGCATACGTGCAAGCTTTGCCGTCACATAAAGATCGCCCCAGGAGCCACCGATATTCCCGGCCTGAAGGAACCAGACGACCCAGAACCATTCCTGCGGCAGCACAAAGGCGAGAACGCCGAACACGATGCCCCAGACCAGAAGCGGTGCCAGCGCAATGATGCGGTGCGCCTTCTGACTGAAATAGTCTTCATGGCTCCCGGCATAGGCATACATGCCGGTAAACCCGAACTCAACTTTCTTGCCGCCTGCCAGCTTCATGACGGCTGCATGCGTGAGCTCGTGCAGTACGATATAGGCGATATAGCCTGCCAGAAGCACCAGCCAGGGAAGAATCTGCCCCTTCATCACACGGATGGGGACAATCAGCAGCCCGAGCAGCAGAATGACAAGCATGGCGATCCCGCCACCCACCTGAACATGCATGGCGGTTTTCTTATCCTTCTGCAGGTTGATTTCAAGAGTTTTGTGATATCCGTCCGGCAGGACGTGCACTGTTTTCAAGGGAATGCCTCCGATCTGATGTATATCTCTTCCGGTCATGTCTGAGATGCAGACAACCGGGATAGTCAATTCGTCGAAGACACCGGGTCTTCCTTCCCGGCTGTGCTTTTTTTGTACTTTTCCGGCATGACGCGGGCAGTAAAGGCACTGCTGACGTATGCTCAGAGATTGTATCAGTCCGGAAAATGAACGTGAGCAAGATTGTGAAATCATCTTGACACAGGTATGTGTGATTGCTAAAATCAATATGATCGGCTGAAGAGAATGTGTTTCACATTTTCGTGCTGTTTTATCAAGCTTTCCCAAGCTTTTTTCGGATAGCCTCAGGCTTCCGTTCATCATACGGTCTGCTGTGCGGGCCGGAAACATAGAAATTGCATTCGATTTTTATGGGTTTCCCTTCTCTGTGTTCTGTTTTGCGGGAAATCTGTTTGTATTGTAGTTTTTGTGAAATGACGGTCGTTCAGACCTATCTGAAATAAGAGCATCCGGGATAGTTCTGTCAAGACAGTTGAAGCCGTGCATTCCTGCACGGCTTTTGTCGAGAAAAAAATGAAATTGGAATTTTAACAGAAAAGTGGGGATTCAATGCAGTGGCTATGGTATATATTGATTGCGCTTGTATTCGGTGCAGGCGGAGCCTTTGGCGGATATCTGTACAGGAAACAGGCAACGGAAACCAAGATCGGACGGACAGAAGAGTATGCTAAGCATTTGTATGACGATGCTGTCCGGAAGGCAGATGAATATAAGAAGGAAAAAATCCTGGAAGCCAAGGAAGAAATTCTGAAGGCAAAGGCAGAAAACGATCGCGAGAAAGCCGAGAATGACCGTGAAATGCGGGAACGCAGAACGGAAGTTCAGCGCTCGGAACGCAGACTGATCCAGCGTGAGGAAACTCTGGACAAGAAAGCGGATAACCTGGAAGCACGTGAGGAAAGCCTGAACAAACGCCAGGAAGAAATCCAGAAACTACAGGAAGATGCTGAAAAGATTCATGCACAGCAGGAACAGGAACTGGAACGGATTGCCGGGCTGAATCAGGAAGAAGCAAAGCAGATCATTGTGGACCGTGTCCAGAAGGAAGCGTTCCATGAAGCAGCAGCAACAGTCCGTGAAATCGAACAGAAGGCAAAGGAAGAGGGCGAGAAGAAAGCCCGCAACATCATTGCCCAGGCGATCCAGCGCTGTGCTGCAGACCATGTCGCGGAGACCACGGTAACCGTGATTCCGCTGCCGAACGATGACATGAAGGGCCGGATCATCGGCCGTGAGGGCCGCAATATCCGTGCACTGGAAACAGCAACCGGTGTGGACTTCATCATTGATGATACGCCCGAAGCCGTGATTGTGTCCGCATTTGATCCGGTACGCCGCGAGGTGGCCCGGGCTGCCGTGGAACACCTGATTACGGATGGCCGTATTCACCCGGCACGGATTGAGGAAATGGTTGAAAAAGCCCGCCGCGAAGTGGATAACATGATCCGCGAAGCCGGCGAGAATGCAGTGTTTGAAACAGGCATGCACGGGATTCATCAGGAACTGGTGAAACTGCTTGGCCGTCTCAAGTACCGCACCAGTTATGGTCAGAACGTACTGAAGCATTCCATTGAGGTTAGTTTCCTGGCCGGTCTGATGGCCGGTGAGATCGGGGCGGATGTCCAGCTGGCCAAGCGTGCAGGCCTCCTGCATGATATCGGCAAGGCTGTGGACCATGAGTCCGAGGGTACCCATGTTTCCCTGGGCGGTGAGCTGGCCAAGAAGTACCATGAGAGCGATGAAGTGGTTCATTGCATCCTGGCACACCACAACGATATCGAGCCCCAGACCGTGGAAGCGGTTCTGGTGCAGGCAGCCGATGCCATCTCTGCTGCACGTCCGGGTGCACGGCGTGAAAGCATTGAGAACTATATCAAGCGTCTTGAGAAGCTTGAACAGATCGCAACCAGCTTTGACGGTGTGGAAAAGTGCTATGCGATCCAGTCCGGACGTGAAGTTCGGATTATGGTCAAACCGGATGATATTACAGATGACGGTACCAAGATTCTGGCCCGTGAAGTGGCAAAGAAGATTGAGAAGGAAATGGAATATCCCGGCCAGATCCGCGTGAACGTGATCCGCGAGACACGTGCCACCGATTATGCCAAGTAATTCCGGGACTGCCGCGCAGGCGGCAGTCTTTTTTTCTGTAGAATACGCACCCCCCGCCAGTACGGCGGGGGGTGTACATTTCAGGGTACACGCTCCAGCAGGTCACCGCGGATGTATCCCTGTTTTCCTTTCCGGGTCTCAATCTGCAGCCAGGTCTCGCCATTGGCGCCTG
>ONWQ01000142.1 GCA_900321565.1 uncultured Eubacteriales bacterium | reverse complement strand
CAGCAGGATTCTGAATCCGTCCTCCGGTTCAGCCGGCATGAGTGCGTGTTTCAGAACAATGGCTTCTGGCACCTGAATACTCCCCTTCCATTGAAAAAGCTGCCCGCTATACCACGTGGCAGCTTTCCAGGATCATGGTTCCTGCAATACCCTGTATACCTGGAAGAAAGCGTCCTTATACTCCAGATGCTCATCCACCAGTCCGCCGTAAGGGCTGTTCAGGTTATAGACATACGTACCTTTGGGTTCCTTCGGGTAATCTGTAAGCCCCCAGATCGTAACTGCACACAGTGGGTTTCCCGTCTCTGACTGCAGACCGCAGAATACACGGAACAGGTCTGCATAGTACAGCGCATGCTGCTCTGACTTTGCCGGATCAAAGTTCCGGACTGCCATTTCGGTTATCTGGACCTCCATGCCCATAGCAGCGTACTCCTCGATGGCTTCCCGGATCAGGTCAAGATGTCCAGGTTCCAGGCATCCGGACTGTGTACCATATCCTCCGATATATCCCTGCATGCCGATTCCGTCCATTAACTGCCGCGGCGTCCCATCCGGAAGCTGCGCATACGTGTTCACAGACCTGGCCAGTTCGCGGATGGCTGCGGCTTTCTCCGGGAAATATGCATTATAGTCATTATAGTAAAGCCGGATGTCTGCACCCAGTGCATCCACTGTATTGCGTGCATACAGGAATGCTTTCTCCACATAGTCGTCCCCCATGTGTTCCCGGAACAGGTTCACATTCCCGGAGCGCAGTGTTCTCAGGTGTCTCGGGTCACCCGAACGGTATTCTCCCGCACTGTCACCTACAGCTTCATTGACCACATCCCAGCAATATACAACACCCGGGAATTTCTCCTCAAAATGCGTAATCACCTGCGTAATATAGGATTCCGTACGCTGTGCAATCACTTCCGGAGCTGCATAGGGTTTGCTGCTGTCATACCCTTCATGGAAATACCAGTCGAGCATGTATGCATCCCAGACCAGAACATGCCCGCGCACACCGATTCCATGCTCGGCAGCCCACGCAATCATCTGGTCTGCTGCCCAGTAATTCATCACGGGCATACCGTCAGCCGAGGCCTTACAGCCTGCTTGATCCAGCAGTGAGTAGGCCTTCATTTCATTCGTAGGCGTAATACTGTTGAAATGCTTTTCCAGCAATGCAAGGTATGCTGCATCCTTCAACTGGAAAAATGAAAGAGCAGCTCCCATCCTGAAGCCATGTGTCCTGGCAAGCTCATAGACTCCCTGATCCATTCCCTCTGCAGCAATATGTCCAGTGAGTCCTGTCAGCGTAAGTGCAAGCAAAAGTGCCAGTATTCTCCGCATCGTTTCTGCTCCTTTCTCAGTCGGGTGTACCGCCCAGCAGGCTGACACGATAATAGAACGGAATGGACTTATCCGGATAATGCTGGCGGAAAAGCTGTTCCAGGCGCTCCATCACAATACTGCCCGTGTTGTAATTGACCGTCGGCAAGAGCAGGGCATAGATATTCTCTGAGAACCGGGTTGCAATATCGCCCTTGCGGAGTCTTCTGCGCAGAATCTCCGTAAGCGCAGCCATGGCACTTTCCAGACGGATCGGGTCCATGCTTTCCACACCGTCCCCCAGCATGATGACACCCAAGGACATGGTATGCCCGAAGCGCTCCAGATTTCGCATCTGAATATTATAAAACTCCTTGAACGTACGGTAATCACAGATAAGCGGTGACTGCGGTTCACGGTCCTGCTCCGCCAGTTCATTCCGGATTACATCCAGGTTAAACCGGATCTGTTCTCCGGCTTCCACGATCTGCTGATACAGTTCCTGAAGCTCCTCTGTTGGTTCTGCATCCAGATACCGCCTGCTGTTTCTTGTAATCCGCTGGTACGCCTGGACTGCATCCTGAATCCTGTTCACATTGACCATAGCCTGCATCAGTTCCATATGCAGGTTATCATCCAGCTCATCAATCTTCAGTGCATTCTGGCATACCGTACAGATTTCATTGTACTCTTCCCGCTTGCTGAGTTCCCGGATACAGTCATAAACGACATCAAGGTACTCTCTGTGCAGCCAGTTTGCCAGAGAAACACCTTCGTTGATATCCCCTGTCAGAAACAGGTCGCCAGTATAGAGTTCCTGCAGTCGGGCAGT
>ONWQ01000508.1 GCA_900321565.1 uncultured Eubacteriales bacterium | reverse complement strand
GGATGAGCTGACACACTATCATGCGTTGGGTGTCAATGTCAGCCGTATGTGCCTGGAGCCGCTTCTCAGGTATGGAGCGCGGGCCATGGAAGATCTGAAAGCCGGCAGAGTCTCCGCAGAAGTGGAGCAGGTCATCCTGAGCATTATTGTCAATACAGCCATCGCTTCCATACTACTGACAGCTGACCGGATCATTGATTACAATACCGGGCTTGCACACGCAGTTTTCTATGCGCTGACTTCCTTCCCCGAGTTTCATATGGAACGTGATCATCTGCATGGTGAAGTCGTCGGATTCGCAGTCCTGATCCTGCTTCTTGTCGACCATCAGGATGAAATGTTCCAAACCATGCTGGACTTCAACCGTTCTGTCAGACTGCCCACCAGGCTTTCCCAGATCGGTATCCGCCCGGAGGACCTCCCACGTATACTCCCGCGGGTGCTTCAGATGCATGACATTGATCATAATCCTTACACAATCACAGAATCTATGCTTGCAGATGCCTTCTGCAGGCTGGAGAATACAGAAAAGTAAAGGAGAGAATCCCATGAAAAAGAGTATTGCACTGTTTCTTGGTCTTGCGCTCATGTTCACTGCACTTTTGCCTGCATTCGCGCTGGCAGACAATACCAAGGTCGGGATTGTCCTCATGATTGAAAACGGCGCATTCCTGGACATGAAAGATGGAATCATCCAGGGGCTTGCAGAGCACGGGTACATTGAAGGCGAGAATCTGACGGTTGATTACAAGAATGCACAGGGTGACGCAACCAATCTGGCCACCATATGCCAGGGCATGAATGACGGCACCTATGACCTCGTGTTCACAGTGGCGACACCGGCAACACAGTCCTTCGTCGCCCTTGAGTCGGAAACGCCGAATATTTTCTGCTCAGTGGCAGCACCGGTTGCTGCCGGGGTCATGAGTGCACTGGATACGCCGGACATGAATGCCACAGGAACATCCAATGCAATCCCGGCCGGTGATATCCTCTCTCTTGGCCTCAGGATCACACCGGATGTCCATACCTTCGGGCTGATTTACTGCACCAGTGAAGTGAATGCCGTCAATGCCATGGAGAATGCCAAGGCATGGATCCGTGAGAACGGATTTGAATTCGAAGAAATCACAGTAACCAATTCCGCAGAAGTACAGACCGCAACACAGGCTATTCTGGAACGCGGTGTGGATGCCGTTTTTGTCGCCAATGATTCCGTAGTCCAGTCTGCTGTGGATATTCTTGCGGAGCTCTGTACGGAAGAAGGGATTCCAACTTACTGCTGTTCCGCCACCACGGTCGCATCCGGCTGTCTTGCCACTCTTGCCATGTCTGACGTTGCCATCGGCGTTCAGACTGCAGAGCTTGCAGTTCAGGTGCTTCAGGGTACACCCGTTGAGCAGGTGCCGGCTGTTGTGGTACCGGCCAATATTGTATCCGTGAATGCACGGACACTGGAAGCGCTCGGCCTTACCCTGCCTGAGGACATTCTTGACATGGGAGATGTTCAGTACCTGGGCAATGACTGATTCCACCGGAACCTGATTTTCTGTCGGAGAGTGATTGGTTTTGAAACTGCTTGTTGGTTCACTGCAGCTCGGTCTGCTGTACGGCATTCTGGCTCTGGGCATTTATATTTCTTTCCGTATCCTGTCCACTCCGGACCTGACTACAGAAGGCTCGTTTGCGTTCGGTCTGTCCGTTTCCGCTGCCGTTACGGCTGCCGGGCATCCGCTGCTGGCGCTTCCTGCCTCCATTATTGCCGGTGCTGCAGCAGGCAGTATTACCGGGTTTCTGCAGACGCGGCTGATGATTCATCCAATCCTCTCCGGCATTATTACCATGAGCGGTCTGTATTCTGTGAACCTTCTGGTACTCGGCGGAGCCAGTAATCTGTCCCTGGTCCGGACCAGTACGCTGTTCAAGCTTTTCCCGTTCATGGACAAACAGACCGCCATGACCGTGATCCCCGCGATTGCGGTCGTCATCTGTCTGATTCTGGTGATTCTGTTTTTCCGCACTCATATCGGCATGTGCATCCGTGCTGTCGGTGATAATGCAGATATGGTCCGTGCTTCCTCCATCAATGTTGATCTGTGCAAGATTCTGGCCTTTGCCATTTCCAATGCACTGATCGCATTCTCAGGCGCATTGATTGCACAGTATCAGGGATATGCGGATATTTCTTCCGGAACAGGTATTCTTGTGATCGGCCTGGCATCGGTGATCATCGGAGAAGCCATCCTCGGCAGAAAGAGCGTTGCGGTTGGTTTTGTTTCAGCCATTGTCGGGTCTGTCCTCTACCGTTACATGATTGCACTGGCAACCCGGTACAGTCCGCTTCCGGCATACATGCTCAAGCTGGTCTCTGCAGTCATTGTTGCCCTGGCTCTGGCGCTCCCGGCCATGCGGCTGCATATGGACGTTTACCGTCAGAAACGGAGGAATCCGGATGCTTGATATTCGCAATGCCGTTAAGGTATTTGATCGTGGCTCACCCATTGAACATACTGCGCTCAATTCAGTCAGCCTGCACCTGAATCCCGGGGATTTTGTAACCATTATCGGATCCAACGGTGCCGGCAAAAGTACTCTGTTCAATGCAATCTGCGGGTCCTTCTTTCTGGATCAGGGCAGTATTCAGCTCAATGGGGACAATATCACCTTTGAGCCTGAACACAGGCGCGCCAGGATCATCGGCCGGGTTTTTCAGGACCCGATGCGCGGAACCGCACCTCATATGACCATTGAAGAGAATCTGGCACTTGCACATTCCCGGACGACCGCCCGGCCGTTGTCCATTGCACCGTCCAGGAAACAGCGTTCCCTGTTCCGTGACCGGCTTGCCTCCCTCGGCATGGGACTGGAAGATCGTATGAAGACACAGGTCGGATTGCTTTCCGGCGGTCAGCGGCAGGTAGTGACACTCCTGATGTGTACCGTGGTTACACCCAGACTGCTTCTTCTGGATGAACATACAGCAGCGCTGGACCCGGCTACTGCAGAAAAGGTCATGCAGATCACACGGCAGGTTGTTCAGGAAACGCATCTGACCACCATGATGATCACGCATAATATTGCCCAGGCACTCGAAACCGGCAACCGGACGCTCATGATGGAAAACGGACAGATTTTGTTTGACATTCAGGGAGATATGCGGAGCCGGATGACTGTGGATCAGCTGCTGGGTATGTACTCGTCCTCAACAAACAGGGTCTTTGACAATGACAGAATGCTGTTCGGTACACAGGCTTAAGCGCGGGCCAGGCATGCATTACAGGTGGCTTTTTTTCCTGAACATGCCATTCTTTGAATCAATCACGCTGAAATAGCTGCCTTTCCTGTGATTTTTTCACGAAAAACCCCATGTTTAAGCCATTTCCTGATTGACTTTTATATTTTCGTTCGATAATATAACTATGCAAAAATATTAAAGGAGGTCTCTTTTATGAATAAGACCGAACTGATTGCCAAAGTCGTTGAAGAAACCCAGCTGTCGAAAAAAGATGCCGCCGCTGCTGTGAATGCAACATTCGCCGCCATCACAGGCGAACTCGTCAAGGGTGAAAAAGTTGCTGTGCTCGGTTTCGGTACCTTTGAGACCCGTGCACGTGCCGCTCGCGTCGGCCGTAATCCTGCCACTGGTGACTCCATTAAGATCAAGGCCTCCAAGGCACCGGCTTTCAAGGCTGGCAAAGCTCTCAAGGCTGCCGTGAATGTACCTGCCAAGAAAACCCGTAAAAAGAAGGCCTGATGCTGTTTAATCAGGTGTAATGATCCACTGCCAGGAAACATGGGTTTCCTGGCTGTTTTTTTCTGTGTCCGGTAACGCTGCTGTACATACTCGTTGACATCGGCTGCCAGTAAGCATACAATAACCCAGGATTTCTATGACTGGTTTTCTGACCTGCATACGGCAGCCGGATCAGTCATAGTTTTACTGTATTCAAGAAAAGGGATGATATTCCATGAAAAGAGTTGTTTTGGTTTTTCTTTGTCTGCTGATTCTTTGCTCTGCCTTCAGTGCAGTGGCAGAAGACGTCACAAAAGTAGTTGCCCTGAAAGGCCCGACCGCCATGGGCATGGTCCAGATGATGAAACAGAGTAAAGACGGTGAACTTACAGACCCTGCACTGCAGTTCGAGATTGCGGCTGCAATCGATGTCGTTACACCTATGCTCGTCAAGGGCGAAGTGGATATTGCTGCAGTCCCGGCCAATCTGGCCAGCGTACTGTACAATAACACCAACGGCGGCGTCCGCGTACTGGCCATCAACACACTCGGCGTGCTGTACATTGTCGAAAGCGGGAATCAGGTGGATTCCGTTGAAAGCCTGCGCGGAAAAACGATTTATGCTTCCGGTAAGGGCGCAACACCCGAGTATGCACTGAATTATATTCTCTCGCAGAACGGGATTGACCCGGAAAAGGATGTCACAATCGAATGGAAGAGCGAGCATGCAGAATGCCTTGCTGCATTGATGAACGATGCCAACGGGATTGCAATGCTTCCTCAGCCGTTTGTTACCACAGCCATGACCAAGGCTGAGAACATCCGGGTTGCACTGGATCTGACCGAAGAATGGGAAAAGCTGCAGAAAGATCCTGAAAACCGCTCAGCTATGCTCACCGGTGTTGTCGTGGCACGTACCGAGTACGTCGAACAGCATCCGGAACAGGTCAGGGCGTTCCTGGATCAGTATGCTGCCTCTGTGGACTTCGTCAATGAACATGTGGAAGAAGCTGCGGAACTGATCGGTGAGTTTGAAATCGTACCGGCCGCTGTCGCCGTAAAAGCAATTCCTGCCTGCAATATTGTATGCATCAGAAATCAGGAAATGCAGCAGAAACTGTCCGGGTATCTGGCCGTACTCATGGAACAGAACCCCAAGGCCGTCGGTGGTCAGCTGCCTGCTGAAGACTT
>ONWQ01000540.1 GCA_900321565.1 uncultured Eubacteriales bacterium | reverse complement strand
TTGTGAGAATGCAAAAGCTGAAGCGAGCACAATGGAAGAACAAAAAGATTTGTTGAAGGATTACCACGATTTCCTAGGAAACATTGATTTCTCCAAAATCAAAGCTCAAACGAAAGGTTCGCCAAAGTATTTGGCTGAGAAGGTCGGTTTGTATTTGATTGATAAGGCTATCAACAGGGTATTGCATAATTATACTGACCAATATTTCTTTGAATACTCTCTCCTCCCTTCCGCAATCAATCCAAAGACCGGAAAATTGCTGAGCTTTGCCGGAATCAGAACCGAAGACCCCGTATTTGAACAGCGTGTCGGAAAGTATGTAAGCCCAATCATCAACAAGCTTTATCCGTCTTCAACAAATAGGGCCAAAGGCTACTCTGATGCCCAGAAAGTGGATCTTCTAGCCACGAACTGGTTCCATAACCCGGAGATGTTCTTATTCCCTACCATCAACAGTGTCGAGCCATTTCATGTCTCCGGGGCCGTCAACTGCCCTGAATCGAATAAAGACTATATTATAAGTGTCGAAGGCAATACGCAATCCTCCTTCAATACTACGGATGAAACTAATCTGTATTTCTCCAATCTGAGTTATGCCCGTACAATCGATGAAATGCTTGGTGCGAGCAGAATGATCATTCAAAAGCTCAAAGAGAGTAACCAGAGTGACCAATATCCCTTGGTCGACCTTCTAAGAAAGTACCACGAAGGAGCCCGCCGCCTGAAAGCCAATTACGACCACTATTTTGTCACAGACGCAAGTCAGTATGATTATATCACATTCCCTATTCTCTCAACCAGGAATGACGACATTGGGCATTATTACTCCAACATCTTCCTTGATGCCATTCCGAACGACGCTCACGGACTGGGGCACGTCGCAGGAATGGGGCATTTCTTCCTTTATCTCAGGAAGACGTCAAAACGGAAGATATGCAAAAGAGTCATCAATGATTTGTTCTTAGAAATCAACAAAGTGGTCTGCCACATAGCATTGAATTACGTCTATAGTACGGGAATCACGCTTATGCAGAATATGCGAAAGGACGCGGTGAAAGCGGCGATCGCCCAGGTAATGGCGCGGAATATGAGTCATAATTTCGGGTCCCACGTATTGAGCAACCTTATCGGCACAAGTACCTACGAGATGGTCAAGGACGAAAACATGGATCCTAATTCTGAATCGCGTGTTGAGAGCAACATCAAATATGGCTATAACTCTTTTTATGAGGATAATCAGACCAAGCCCGTATTCGGTGCCAAAAAGGAATACAACCGTCAGCTCCCCGCGTTTTTTCAATACTTGAAAAGCCGGATGGACTATCTGAACGAGGTTACTTTCAACGTCACCACGTTTGTCACCTCGCGACTCGTGCGTGAGGATCTTATGAAAGAGCTGGACAGGGTACGCATCCTGCTGAACACCATCTCAGGGGTAGGTGATTTCCGGTATTCGTTCCGTCTGCTCCATAATGGGGAAAGGATCACGAAGGAGAACGATTTCCGAGCCGCCTTCCCCGCTGATGTACTGGGCTGCCAGGCCTTCTACAACATCCTCGAGAACATCATCCGGAATACCGCGAAGCATGCCAAGGTCCCGGAAGGGAAAGAGGTCGTTTTCACCATCGACTTCGAGGACTCTTTCGACCTTCCCGAAGATGAGGATTATTACCTCGTGAAAGTCTTCAGCGATGTACGGGACGATGATATTCTCGGCCTGGTCACGGACCAGAAAGAACGGCTCAATGAATCTATTTTGGACAGTAGAAACAACCTTCGCAATCGCAGCCTCGGCCTGCTGGAAATGGAGGCGTCCGCAGCCTTTCTCCGCCAGATCGACTTGACGGAGATTGAATCCGATGATTATGAGGTTGATGACCACGACTATCTGTTCCACAAAAGAAAGTCTACTTCGCGACTGAATATTCTGAAACCGTATGCTGTTGACCCGCAGCCAACTGGCAAGATTGACAAGAGGCGCAAGCCCATCTGTTCCGGATCATTGGGATATCGCTTTTTCGTCCAAAAACCGAAGGACTTCCTCTTCGTCGGAGACTGGACACTGGATAGTAATCAGGGCAGAGATGCCGAACTCAAGAAAGTTTTACGTAACAAGGGCATCCTGTTCTATAAGGAAAAGGAATTCACCGATAGCTTGGAAAGCAAACTGTGCTTCCCCCATTCTTTTGTCATTTTTGACAACCAACCAGATATTTCCGCCTATAAGACTTCTCTTTCTTTACGGTTAATTCAGAATCCTGACCAGAAAATAAAGGGAGAATTAGTTGACCACTTGATAAAACAAGAGAAGGATCCATTTGATATTTTTGAGAATTTCGTCTGGCAATTGTACGGTACTTCCAATGGCTGGCCTGCTCCAGCCGATATCTACCTGGCATCAGAAACATTTGACATTGATCGACATTGCGTCATTTTCTCAAGACATCCATATCTGGACAACTTCGTGGACGAATATCTCAAGAAGCCTCACGATAAAACGATTGAGGCGACTTTCGAGAGTTTGCCCAGCCTCCGGCAGGGGAAAATGCCCAAATTCGGACAGTATTCCAGGGGGGGTGAACAGGATGAGGCGAATGTCCAGTATCTGTCTCAATCCGAAGGCGTACCCTCTGTCGTCCTCCCCATTTACGAGGCTTATCACTATCCAGTAATCATCATTGATGAAAGAGTTCAGCAATTTGCAGAA
>ONWQ01000325.1 GCA_900321565.1 uncultured Eubacteriales bacterium | reverse complement strand
TAAATCAACAAAAGCGGCAGAAACCATCTACGAATTCTGCCGCTAATGTTTGACGGTTTTTAAGACATTTTCACTTGTGCTTGACAGCACTTTTTTTATCTCTGCTGTAAGTTGCGAGAACTGTAATTGATCCAGAAAGAGGCAGATGGTATGTCATCTGCCTCTTCCTGAAAATAATCAGTCGTTCAAAGCCTTTTTATCAATTTTTGCATTGGCAGCTGCAACCCATTCATCGACCTTTGCGTTATAGGTTTCATCCTGCTTGGTCGACAGCAGTTCATCATGGATGGTTTCCTTCACATCATCCAGTGCAACAGCGCCTTCTTCCACGTCGCCGACATACTTGATGATATAGTATCCATACATATCGCTGGCAACCTTATCGGAGGTATCACCGATATTGGCCAGTGCCATGGCAGCGTTTACAAAAGCACTGTCAAAACCGCTCATGTTTTCACAGACGGCATAACCGGTTTCAGAGGTCTTACCGGACTGCATTCCGGGATCCTGTGTCTTTTCGGCCATCAGGGTATCCCAATCAGCACCATCGTTCAGCTGAGCCAGAACATCGTCCGCATCTGCTGTGATGTGATCGTAGGCGGCTTTCTGAGCATCATCACGCAGCGTCTGGTACAAGGCAAGCTTTTCTTCTGCTTCATGGAGATCAAGCAGAAGCTGCTTGACATTCTCCTCAGTATCTGCGGGCAGCATATCTGTTGTCGTAGCGATCAGTTCAGGCGCAACAGCACCGATTTCCGGAAGGCCAACGGTAACATCGCTCTGAACCTGTCCAAGCAATTCATCGAGATTCTCGAGGTTCGCTGCGGACAGATCGTTACGATAGGATGTAATCAGGCTGTTCAGGGAAGAAATCTTGGAATCGAGCTCATCCAACATGGTCTGATCTTCGTCAGTAAACTTGATCAGGATCTGTTTGACCAGACGATATCCGGCAGGACGATAGTAAATCGTGGATGTACCCTGATTGTATGCATTGCCGTAGGCGCTGGGATTGTTCTCGTAGGAAGTCTTGGCGTTGGCAACGCGCGTGTCATATTCAGCCGCAACTTCATCGTCTGAGACAGTTACATCCTTGACAATCTCATTGCGCAGATTTTCAGCAATCGTGCTTTCTACAAGACTCTCTTTTGTGATCCCGAATGTAGTGGTAATGGAGTCGGTGATCGCCTTATCCAGTTCCTCGCCCTCGAGTTCGGTCTCTCCGAACATATAATTCTTGACCAGATCATAGTACTGCTGCCAGAGATCATCGACCTCAGCCTGGTCTTCTTCTGAGAGTGTGTCCAGACCGAGTTCCTTGGATTTGGAAGTCAGCACAGACTGACGGATTACACCATTGATTACTGCATCCTGTGCATTTGCGATGATGTTTTTATCCGTGATGTCGATATACTGTCCATAATACTGATTATAATAGATCTGCTCCTGCTGCAGATAGTCCTGAACCATGTTCTGAATGGTACCCTTGGTGAATACTTCATCGCCAACCTTGACGATTTCGGTGGCAGCATCCACTTCCGGATCCTTCTGGATCAGGGAACAACTGCTGACGAGCAGCATAAGAACAATTAACAGCGCAATTAATGCTCTCTTTTGCATGGCAATGGTCTCTCCTATCAATAAATATCAATGAATCAATCATTTGACACGTTGCGTATTATACGACGAAGCGTGCGTGATAGCAAGTCAAAAAAGCGTTTTCTGTACTTATGAAGACAGAAAACGCATGATTTGGACATGATTGTTCACGTATGACAGGGTTTTATCCCTCAGAGAAGGGTTTTCAGAGCATAGGTCTTCTGCAGATATCCGTCCAGATTTCCGAATTCACTGACCCGTATGGCATCAAGCTGCATTTCTTCCATGCATGCAATGAGAATGCATATCCCATGAACGATGATATCAGCACGATGCGCCTGTATTCCGGGGATCAGTTTTCGTTCTTCGACGGTCATGTCAGCCAGCATCTGTACAATTTCATAGACTCTGGAAAGTGGCAGAAGTGTACCATGCAGATGGGTCCGATCTGTCCAGGAAACCTGAAGAACCATGGCTCCCAGTGTTGTAAAGGTACCACCGGTACCATACCATACCGCAGGCAGCCTGAAGTCTGGCAAACGTTCGAGCTGTGCGTGCAGAATGTCTCTTGAAAGCCTGATGACAGGCTGCAGGTCCTGAAAACACCGGATAGGCATCCGTCTTGACAGCCGGACCGCACCCATCTGACAGGAGAAAGCACAGGCAAGGTTCTCACCTTCGCCACACACGACTTCTGTTGAACCGCCGCCGATGTCAATGACACCGCAGTATCCTCTCCCGGTAGCACCAAGAAAGGAAAGGGCGGCTTCTTCGTTTCCACTGCAGATTTCAAGATGGAGGCCTGTACTCTCCCGGAGCATGGCGGCAAATTCGGCACCATTCTGTGCGTCCCGTGTTGCAGACGTGGCAAAAAGATGAATCTCGGATACGCCTTCTTCGCGGGCACTGGACGCCATGCGGTGGACAGCCTGAAGGGTGTACAGCATGGCATCTTCATTGAGCCGGTTGTTCTCATCCAGACCGGCGAAAAGTCGTGTGCCTGCGCGGTCCCGCCTGAGACGAAGCCCTGTATGACCATCAATTGTGGCAACCAGCATACGAACCGAATTGGAACCGATTCCGATGACTGCTGTTTTCAAAGCTGAATGCCTCCTCAGAAAAGCCTGGTTGGGAACGAATGCAAAGAAAGCTCATGCAAAGCATGAGCATGGATTCTTAATTCTGGAGTTGCAGATCATCAAGAATGACCTGCCATTCGTCGGCTGTATAATTGTCGAGCAGTTCAGGGTTTTCGATTTCGAACCGGGTTTCTCCATCCATGATATATCCGAATTCAGAACGGGCACGGTTAACAATATATGTATTGGAATCAATATCCTTGATTTTCTGCTGCAGATTGATTCTGTCCATTTCCCGCTGCGAGTATGCATACTTGAGTGTCAGCTCTTTGGACTGTAATTCAGCCAGTTCCTGATGATTACGGACCAGCCCCCAAACTGTCAGGGTGATAAGGAGAACGCCAAACAGAATAAGGAATTCCCAGCGAACCTGATGTTTACGGCTCATCCGCAATCACTTCCTTTCCCTAAGTAAAATACAAGTATTCGTTCAGATCATGAGGATTCCTGCCGGCTGGTAAAAAATTACTGTTCTTTCCATGCCTGTTGCAGCGCTGAAAGAGTGGCTTCCCATTTTGCCAGGTGCTGTGTTTCCCACAGGGCCGATTCGCAGATCAGATATTCCAGTTCCATTCTTTTCCCGAACTGCTGTTCCTGAAGGCTCTGTTCAAGTGCTCTGCCAAGACCTTCTTTATCTTCGGTACTCAGGCACAGGCTTTTAAGATAGGTCAGACAGGAAGATAAAAGCTGGGGGATATCCGTATCATATTCTTCATCTTCCAGTGTTTTCTGAAGCTGCTTCAGCCGACTGATGCCTTCTGCTGGCGGAAGTCCACATTCATACTGCTCCATAAGCCATAACCAGGTTTCACAGATGGTATCCCAGTTTTCCTGAGCATGCCCCTGGGCCAGAATGATTTCACCTTTATCCAAGGAAAAGTCTTCACTGGCATGGAGTATGACGGTCATGGGCTGGCCGATCCTGTTATGCAGATCCAGCCAGTCATGAACCTGGAACTCCTGTGCTGAGTCATAGGAAAAACAGGCGGTCATGAGATTGCCGGGATGCGTGAGAAAATCCAGCCGACAGGTTCCGGGCTCGGCATCTGCGTACCGTCTCGGAGAGATCATTTCATACAGGAATGTATCGCCGGTTCCGCCGTCCTCCTTTGCGTGCAACTGGACCTGTTCTTTGAGCATTTCCAGGGTTTCCGGTATATCGTACTCATCAAAGTACGCGCAGTTGAGCAGCATGCGGCGCAGCATTGCGTGCATCGTGGCATCATTGCCGATGATACAAGCACGAGCCCGGTGAAGAACTGCCATGTTTATTCATCCTTTCTGAAATCAGGCATATCATCGAAAGCAATATTGTAATGTTATATTGGACGCTCTGCGGAAAACTCCTGCTTACATGGTGAACAGTGACATCTGGCTGGTTTCACTCATGCCGGCCAGGCTTCCATGTGCCTGAAGGAGATCAATTACACCCTGCCCGATATGTGCACGGGTTCGAAGGTCTTCAATTGATACAAACGGGCCGGCTTTGCGTGCTTCATAAATGGCAATGGCAGCGCTTTCGCCCAAACCACCAAGGCTGGTGAATGGACAGCGCAGATTTCCGTTCTCGATGACGAACTTCCGTATATCACTTTTATACAGATCAACCGGCAGAAAACGTATGCCGCGCATATTCATCTCCAGCACCAGTTCGAGAGCGGTCTGCTGTTCCTTATCCTTGGCACTGGCCTTGTCAGCGGAGCGGATCTCGCGGATCCGCTGACGGCATGTATCCGGATCGATCAGCATGGTGGCAGCATCAAATCCGTCGCCGCGGACAGTAAAATAGGAACAATAGTAGGCTGCAGGGTAATGCAGTTTATACCAGGCGACGCGCAGGCTCATGGTAACATAGGCTACGGCATGGCCTTTGGGAAACATGTATTTGATCTTCTTGCATGAATCCATAAACCATTCCGGTACGTGATGATCAATCATGGCTTTTTCCATATCCGGGGTCAGACCGCGTCCCTTACGGACACTTTCCATGGTTGTAAATGACATCTTGGGTGGTACATCCATGCCGATGAGATAATTCATGATATCATCGCGGCAGCACACGCATTCAGAAAGCGTAGCAGTGCCTGACTGGATCAGGTCCTGGGCGTTACCCAGCCAGACATCCGTACCGTGGCTGAGACCGGAAATCCGGAGCAGCTCTTCCATGGTGCTTGGACTTGTGTCGTCCAGCATGCCGCGCACAAAAGCCGTACCGAACTCAGGTACACCATAGGTACCGGTATTGCAGAGAATATCATCCTCAGAGACACCTAACACTTCCGGTGACTGAAACAGACTGCGTACACCCCAGTCGTCCAGTGGCACATCCTTGAAATTAATACCGGTGAGCTCTTCCAGCATATGCATCATGGTCGGGTCGTCGTGCCCGAGGCAGTCCAGTTTGACCAGGATATCGTGCATTGAGTTGAAGTCGAAGTGCGTTGTGGTAAAGTCGCTCTGCAGATCGTCTGCCGGATGCTGTACGGCTGTGAACTGATAGATCTCATATTCCTTTGGCACAACAACCATGCCACCCGGATGCTGGCCGGTGGTACGCTTGACGCCTTCACATCCCTTGGCAAGGCGTGTTTTTTCCGTATTCCCGGCCTGAATACCGCGCTCTTCCAGATAATGAATGACATACCCGAGTGCTGTTTTTTCCGCAAGACCGGAAATGGTGCCTGCACGGAACACGTGATCATGACCGAACAGTTCCTCAACATAATGGTGTGCCTTGTTCTGATATTCGCCTGAAAAGTTCAGGTCAATATCGGGAACCTTGTCTCCTTCAAACCCAAGGAAGACTTCGAAGGGTATATCAAAGCCGTCCTTCTCAAGAGGCCTGCCGCAGATTGGACAGTTCCGGTTGGGAAGGTCCACGCCCACATGATACTTGGTCTTGTCCACATCAAAGAATCCGCAGCGGCAATGCGTACAGCGGTAATGTGGTGGAAGGGCATTCACTTCCGTAATGCCGCACATCCGTGCAACCAGTGAGGAACCGACGGAACCACGGCTACCGACCAGGTATCCGTCCTCCAATGACTTGGAAACCAGCTTTTCTGCAATATTGTACAGGGTACAGTATCCGTATCCGACAATGGAACGCAGCTCTTTCTTCAGTCGGTCAATCACAATCTTGGGCAGGTTTTCGCCGTACATTTTCTTAGCTGAAGACCAGGTCATGTCCTGAATATTATCTGCTGCGTCTTCCCACAGAGGCTGGAATGTATCTTCATTTTTTGGATGCTTGGGGAAAAGGCGCAATGTGTCGATCTGATCTGCAATCTTTTTCGGGTTATCGATGACTACTTCATGACAGAGCTTTTCTCCGAGATAGGAGAATTCCTCCAGCATTTCATCGGTGGTCTTGAAGTACAGCGGTGGCTGCAGGTCTGCATCCTCATACCCGTGCCCTGCCTGTATGATGGCGCGGTTAATGGCATCATGCGGGTCAAGAAAGTGCACATCGCCGGTTGCTACAACCGGCTTGCCCATTTCCTGGCCGAGACGCACAATCTTGCGGTTGAGATCGCGGAGCTCATCATCGTCCTTTACCTGGCCTTCCCGGACAAGGAAGGCGTTATTCCCTACAGGCTGGATTTCCAGATAATCATAGAACTCGGCAATCTCCTTCAGACGATCCCAGCTGTCACCGCGCAGTACAGCGCGGTAAAGCTCACCGGCTTCGCAGGCGCTGCCGATGATCAGTCCGTTACGGTACTGTGCAATAATATTCTTTGGCATGTGCGGGCGCCTCTGGAAATACTCCAGATGAGAGATGGAGACCAGCCGGTTGAGATTGATCAGCCCCTCCTGTGTGGCAGCCAGAAGAATGATATGAAAGCTCTCACCAATGGCTCCCCCCTGCAGTCCGTCGTTCAGTGACTGAAGGGTATGCAGTCCGCGGTTATCGCATTCCTTGTACATGAGTGCCAGGCATTGTGCCGTGGCTGTGGCATCATGGACGGCACGGTGTGCATTCTTGAGACTGACGCCCAGACGTTTACAGAGCTGGCCAAGCTTATGCGTTTTCATATCCGGATAAAGTTTCCGGGAAAGCGTAAGCGTGTCCAGTACTGGTGCGTCATAATGCAGATTCAGCCGTCTGAGCTCAGACTGCAGCAGTGCCGCGTCAAAAGACGCGTTATGGGCAGCAATGGGATTTCCATCTATAAACTTCAG
>ONWQ01000226.1 GCA_900321565.1 uncultured Eubacteriales bacterium | reverse complement strand
GTTTTTTCCCGGGGTGAAATGGATGCAGGCTCAGCCCTGCTGCTGGAGTGCCTTCCCATGCTATCAGGCAGAGTGCTTGATCTGGGCTGTGGATGGGGAGCACTCGGGGTGTCGGTGGCCTGTGCAAACCCTGAAGCGGATGTGACCTGCGTAGATGTGAACCTGCGTGCACTCGGGCTGTGTGAAAAGAATGCGCAGGTCAACGGAGCCAGAGTCCGGGTACTGGAAAGTGATGGCGTGAAAGCAATCCGGGAAGACCGCTTTGATACTGTGATCACCAACCCGCCGATCCGTGCGGGCAAGCAGAAAGTGTATGAACTGCTGAAAGAAGCACAGGAAGCGCTGGACACGGAAGGAAAACTGTACCTGGTGATCCGCAAGCAGCAGGGTGCTGAGAGCTGTATACGGTATCTCAAATCCCTGTTCCGTCAGGTGGACAAGATAGGTCGGTCCGGTGGATTCTGGATCCTGTGTGCGGGAGAAAAACTGAAAGAAGGAGCAAGCCAAGATGAAAGTGGAACAGACGTTCTTTGATCAGGTACTGGACCGTAGGGACACCCGGTGTGTGAAATGGGATGCTATGGAGCAGGGTACGCCCGGGATGCTTCCGATGTGGGTTGCCGACATGGATTTCCGCAGTCCGGTTTGTGTTCAGGAAGCCCTGAAAGCCAGGGCAGAGCACCCGACGTATGGGTATACCATGGTCATGCCGGATGACAGGACGGCCATGACGGATTTCTGGGCCCGGCAGCATCATGTGCAGATCAGTCCGGAGTCTGTAGTCATGCTTCCCGGTGTCATTACCGGCATGCGTGTTGCGATCCACGCACTCACCCGGCCCGGGGACGGGATCATCATACAGGATCCGGTATACGGTCCGTTCCGGGACTCGGTTCAGAAGACCGGAAGAAAGGTCATGCATGCGCCGCTGAGAAGGAATGCCGGTGGGTATTACACCATGGATCTGAATGCTGTTGAAGAACAGCTGAAGCAGGGAGCAAGAATGATGTTCCTGTGCAATCCGCATAATCCGGTAGGCCGTGCCTGGAGCCTTGAAGAAATCCGGGAACTGGCAGGCCTTCTGAAACAGTACGGAGCAAAACTGGTGTCGGATGAGATCCATGCCGATTTTGTATATTCACCCAGACAGCATCAGTCTGCATTGCTTCTCGGAGACCCGGAGATTGTGATGCTGACTGCGGCCAGCAAGACATTCAACCTGGCCGGTCTTCAGCAGGCATGCCTGGTATGTGCTGACCAGACACAGCGTGAAGCCATGATCCGGGACATGGAAGAACATGGAACGATCGCAGGGAACCTGTTCGGCCTTGAGGCAACCCGGGCTGCATATCAGGGTGGAGACGAATGGCTTGCAGCACTGAAAGAGTATCTGAAGGAAAATGTGCGTACAGCATCGGACATGCTCAGGAACGGACTGCCGGACAGCGTTCTGTCGCCCATGGAAGCGACGTATCTTGGATGGCTGGACCTGAGAAAATGGCATAAGTCGACGGAAGAGCTGATGAAAGTCTGCCTGGATGCCGGTGTTCAGTTTACGCCGGGTACCTTTTTCGGAGAAGAAGGGGAAGGTTTCCTGAGACTGAACCTGGCCTGTCCGAGGCTGCTGATGCAGGAAGGCATAACCCGCCTGATTCAGGGCATGCGGAGCCTTGGATCCGTATGAAGCAATCGGGTGAACGGATCCCTGAACTGGACGGGTTCAGGGTTTGTCTCGTGTTTCTGGTCAGCTGGTTTCATTTCTGGCAACAAAGCTGGCTGACACCATACATAGGGCGTGTATCCCTGGATTTCCTGGTACGGGCGGGATATATGTTTGTGGATGGTACAATCCTTCTGAGTGGTTTTCTGCTCACACTCCCCTATGCTGTAGCCATCACGGAGGGGCATCCTCTCCCTGAAACCCGGGCTTTTTACCGCAGACGAATCCAGCGGATTGTTCCGAGCTTCTGGCTGGTTACGCTCCTGATGCTGTTTGTTGTAGTGTTGCCGTATCATCTGTATACGTCTGCTTCAGGGCTGGGGTATGACCTTCTGATGCATGCGCTGATGATCTTTACATGGGACCGGACGACATACCTGGGCAGCCAGCTGGGCGGATCCAGCTGGACCATTGCACTGGAAATGCAGTTCTACTGGATTTTCCCGCTTCTGATGCAGGGTGTGCGCAGAAAGCCCGGGCTGACCATGGCCGGTATGGCATTGATTGCGGCATACTTCCGAGGCTGGTGTGTCTGGGCCATGCAGGATTATGGCATGGTTGTCAATCAGCTGCCGGCATTTCTGGATGTATATGCATTGGGCATGGCCTGTGCATTCCTGTACCTGCGGATACAGCAGTATAACAACCGGCAGCCGGGACGGCGATGGCTGCCCGCGATAGCCAGCCTGACATTTTTGCTGGGCTGCTGGGCTCTGGTCGGCATCCTGAAAGCACAGGCAGGCAGTCCTGACTTTGCAGCCATACAGTCGGGACAGATGATCAGGCGGCCGCTGCTCGCGCTCGTGTTTGCGGTGATCATGCTCTCGCTCCCCTTCTGTGTGCGCCCGATTCGTTTTTTCTTTGGCAATCCGGTCATGCATTTTCTGAGCATGATTTCCATGAACTATTATCTGGTGCATCAGAATGTGTCTGTGCATCTGAAAAGGCTGGGCATTCCCGCGTCAGAGTATCCCCTGCCCAACCAGTCCGGTGATACGGTCTGGAAGTACCGGTATACTTTTCTGTGTCTGGGGATTTCTCTGGCCCTGGCTGCCGGGATCACATTCCTGGTGGAAAAACCCTGCGGCAGGCTGATAAGCAAGGGCTGGGAAAGACTGGACAGGCGCCGCAACAGGGCCCGGAATCAATCGGAGCCCATGCGCTAACCATACAGGCAAACCAAAAGACATCCGGGATCATGGCTTCTCCCGGATGTCTTTTTCTGCTTTCTGCCGCAGGCGTTCATTTCTGGAATACACACAGCCACACCAGTCCTGGCGATAGAGATCATACTCCCTGGAAAGTTCAATCGACCGGTGGTATCCATCCTTTTTCTTGAAGTTGCTGTAGACAAACCGTACAGGATAGATTTTCTCGAGTTCCATGCCGATTTCATTGATCCAGGTGCTGTTTTTGTGCGGAGAAATGGACAGGGAAGTGGTAAAGCAATCGTACCCATTGGCTGCAGCATAGGCAGCGGTCTGTTCCATACGCAGCCGGTAACAGAGATAACAGCGTTCTCCGCGCTCCGGTATCTGTTCTCTTCCCCTGGCGATGGCTTCGAATGCTTCATGGTCATACGGTGCGATGATCACACGCGTGCGATGATCCGGAAGGAAAGCCTCCACAAACCGGATCTCCTCTCCTGCCCTTTTTTCAAACTCCTGGATGGGTTCAATGTTCGGGTTATAGTAATAGATATCAATATCAAAGTATGGCAATAACTGTTCCAGCGTGGCCGATGAACAGGGTGCGCAGCAACAATGGAGCAGCATTTTCATGCGCTGTCCGTTTTCCAGTCCCTGCTGAGGATCAATCATGAGTGTTCTCCTGTTATGCTAGATTTGTCCCGTACTGTCCGCCGGAAGCCCGGGACAGCAGGCTGTTGTTCTGGCGGTTCTGAGTCTGTCAGGACGGCAGGGAAATCCTTCTGCCCGGCCCTATACAGAGAACCTCTCCATGATGTTCAAGATAAAGCGGAATTGCGCTGGGATTCAGCAACTGCTGCCGGTCAGCGCTTTCAATCAGGCTCCGGAAACTCTGCACATATGTATACAACTCCTGGTTTGTACAGTACCAGACATCCTTCCGACCGCCGGCAGACCGGGCAAATGTTTCAATCCGGTCCCAGTTCCGGTGCTCTTCAAACTCATAACTGTGCCCCCAGAGATAGAACAGATGCGGCGTGCAGACCCCGGGATCCAGAAAGCGATCCAGCAGATCGAACAGCATAGGGTCGTCATGGTGGCAGGTAGGGTTCAGACGCAGGAAATCCTGAGGAATCTGAAAATCATGGGTTGAATGAACCGTTCTTGCATATACAATCCCGCTGCTGCGCAGTGTGCTTATGGTATCTTCATTATACTCGCCATAGGCATAGGCGGCGCCCCGGATGATACGCGAGAACATGGCTTCCAGGTTCAGGCGGTCCTGCCGGAATTCATACTCCCGTTCCTGAGCGGAGAGCGTACAGGGATGCGCATGCATGGTCCCATGAATGGCGATTTCATGCGGCCCGCGGGCATAGACATTCAGGGCTTCACTGCGCGAAAACCGCCGGTGAATCTGTCCCTGGGGGAAAACCGTACCTTCCGGAGAAAAGCAGCCGCTGTTCAGGTTAAAAGTGGCGCGCAGTCCTGTGGCATTCATCAGTTCAATCAGACGCAGGTCCTGCTGAACTCCGTCATCATAGCTTAATGTGAGCGCACGCAGAGTGCCTCCGGGAAAACGCATGGACTGTGGATTCATGACGCAGCCTCCTCCTCAGCCAGTGCTTCCAGAGCCAGCAGATACCCGGTGAATCCAAGACCACAGATCTGTCCACGGCAGGCGGAAGCTGTCAGGGAGGTATGCCGGAAAGATTCGCGCTGATGAATATTGGATATGTGCACTTCAATCGTGGGGACCGGAACAGAGGCAATGGCATCATGCAGTGCGACGGAAGTATGAGTGTACCCCCCGGGATTGAATACAATACCGTCAAAACCATCCCAGTACGCCTGCTGGATCGCATCAATCAGAGCGCCTTCCGAATTGGACTGTACGCAACGCACACGGACACCCAGCGCTTCGGCTTTCTGCTCGATCAGCCGGATCAGGTCCTCGAATGATTTCCGGCCATACACGTCTTTTTCACGGATGCCGGTCATGTTCAGATTGGGCCCGTTCAGAACAAGGAACTGTTTCATGGAATCATCTCCTGCAGAATATCATCAATCATCTCTGCCGGGATCTCTGTATTCTGCCAGAGTCTTTCCGCTTCCAGGGCCTGAGCCACAAGCATGGAAAGTCCGCTGCAGACAGGGATTCCGGATGCACGGCACCGGGCGGTCAGCTCGGTTTCCGGCGGATTATAGATCAGGTCAACACAACCGCTCATGACCGGCAGCATGTCCTGCAGAACCGGATCCGGTACAGGGCAAAGCCCGGCATGCGGGTACATGCCTACCGGTGTGCAATTGATCAAAAGGCCGTGAAACCGTTCGCGCAGTTCATTGTACCCGATCTGTCCCGGCTGCGGATGCCGGGAGACAAAAACAATCTCCTGCGCACCCATGTCCTGCAGTGCGACTGCCACCGCGCGGGCCGCGCCGCCGGTGCCCAGGATAAAGCAGGATTCCTGTGCTGCCTGAATCCGGTTCATGCGGAGCATGGTCTCAAAACCAAAGATATCCGTGTTGTAACCGGTCAGCTTTCCTGTGTGGCACACGACAGTATTCACAGCCCCGGCCTGGGCTGCCAGCGGATCCAGACCGTCCAGCAGCGGAAGAATCCGCTGCTTGTAGGGAATGGTGACATTCATGCCGTCAACTTCCCGGAGCAGCTGTGCGGTTACTTCCTCAAACTGACCGGCAGCAATCTCCTGTAAGCGGTAGGACGCATCCAGTTCCAGGCGACGGAAGATTGCCTGATGGATCGGGACGGACAGGCTATGGCCCAGTTTTTCACCGATCAGAACATACGTTTTCATCCTTCATTTCCTTCCGCCGGCAGTGTCTCCCACCCGATCATGGATACGTCGTCGTCGATCTGCTTTCCAAGCAGTGCGCAGTCAAGTTCAGGGCTTTCGATTTCACCGGACTGCTGATCATACGGGTCATGCCTGAACTGATGTGTCTGAGGTGTGAGCGGCGCCATGAACTGCCTGTTGGCAGCCATGCGCATGGGATCAATATTCCCGAAATAGAAGGCATGCCTGTCTGCAGCACCACACCGCCATGCAGAGCCGCCATAGGACGGATCGGCAAACAGCCAGCCCCAGCCTTCAAGATAGAACTGTGCCCAGTCGTGTGCCCCGGTATAATCCTCATCCATGCTCAGCCCGCTCTGCCAGCGTGCCGGAATCCCGCTGATGCGGCACAGGATAATGAACAGAAGCGCCTGCAGCCCACAGTCGCCGCGCAGGTTCAGCGCGCAGTATTCACCCAGATCATCCAGAAGGAAGTACTGCCGGACAAAGGCATAGCGTACCTTCTGTGTAACAAAGCAATAGAAACGCCATGCTTTTTCCACGGGTTCAGTGATGCCTTCCGTGAGTGTCCGGGCAAGCGTTCGCAGATAGGGTGTAAACCGGATGAATACACCGTCTTCTGCAAGGTCCTCATCGCAGGGCGGTGCAGCACAGGGGTACAGCGGACAGGCCGGTACCGGTGCGTGCAGAGGATCGGCGTACCGGATTGTACTGATGTAGCGGTAGCGAAGACTGAACACAGGCAGAGTACCGGATTCCCTTTCCCAGTAAGCGCTTCTGGCCGGCGCGTGCGCGTCCCCGATGCTGTCCGGCTGCCCGGAAAGGACCTGAAACGCTGACTGCTGGTCGGATTCCAGCGGTACAGGCAGCCATGCGCGCCAGGTACCGGGGCGGAAAACATCAGCAGAAGGAGCAATCTGTGCCTCCAGCGTAATCCGGCGTGAGAGCGTACCTTCTGTCCGCAGTGTCTGAATCATGGAATCCAGCCAGTCGTTTCCGGAATCCACGGGATGGCCGAATCGTTTTTTTATCAGGCTGTCCTTGCGCAGTGTGGCAGCGAACCGGACATGGTACCGCTTGACCCCGTCAAAAAACAGGAAGTCCATGAGCCCTTCGTCATCCAGCTGCCGGAACGTCTTTTCATCCAGTTCCGGGTACACTTTCTGAAGTTCAAGAAAGGCCTGCTGCTCATCAAAGGGATAATCATCCCGGGTCCGGCGGAGACGCTCTTTTTCTGTCAGAAGACGATGCCGGAGCATGACCGGTAAATCCATGGCAAGCCGGGCGTCCAGTGCGCGTTCTGCATCCCGGAGCCGGCCGGCGTCTTTCAGTTTCCGGATCTGTTCCGGAAGAGGAAGTGCCATGGAAGCCATATATTCAGTAAACGTCATCATGATCCACCTTCCATCCGCATGTGTGCATTATAAGGACAGGAGCATTGTATCATACGCAAACCGGAAGACGAAGGCCGGAAGATAACGAAAACAGGAGAAATCCAGGCGCGGGGCATGGATTTCTCCTGCATGACAGTCAGGTACTGATTCATAGACCGGAATCCAGAAGACCAAGCAGGTCATCTTCAGGCAGTTCACTGTCCGGAACCGTCGGGTCCGCGGCGGGCGTATCCTTTTTTGCAAACAGTGTCGTGCGGAGCCGCTGTTCGATTTCATCGGTGATTTCAGGGTGTGCAACCAGGTAAAGCCTGGCGTTATCCCTTCCCTGCCCGATCCGTTCATCCGCATAGGAGAACCAGGAACCGGACTTATGCACAATATCCTGATCCACGGCAAGATCCAGCAGCATTCCTTCACGGCTGACGCCTTCACCAAAGATAATATCGAACTCAGCAGTACGGAAAGGCGGTGCACACTTGTTTTTCACAATCTTGATCTTGGTGTGTGCCCCGACAATGTCCGAACCGTTCTTCAGCTGTTCCGCACGCCGCACATCCATGCGCACACTGGCATAGAACTTGAGCGCGCGTCCGCCTGTGGTCACTTCCGGGTTCCCGTACATGACACCGACCTTTTCACGCAGCTGATTGATAAAGATCGCCACACAACCGGTCTTATTGATTACGCCTGTCAGTTTACGCATGGCCTGGGACATCAGTCTTGCGTGCAGACCCACGACAGAGTCGCCCATGGTTCCGTCCAGTTCCGTCTTGGGCACCAGTGCGGCAACCGAGTCAATGACCACAACATCAATCGCACCCGAACGTACAAGTGCTTCCGTGACTTCGAGTGCCTGCTCGCCGGTATCCGGCTGGGAAATATAGAGATCCTGAATCCGGACGCCGAGTCTGGCGGCATAGGACGGATCCAGTGCATGCTCTGCATCAACGAAAGCGCAGAAACCGCCCTGTTTCTGAGCCTGTGCAACAATATGCAGTGCAACGGTTGTTTTTCCTGAGGACTCCGGACCATAGATTTCCACAATTCGGCCTCTGGGAACCCCGCCGATCCCCAGTGCGGCATCCAGGGTCAGAATGCCCGTAGGGATGGCTGCAATATTGGTCTGGGCGGAATCCCCGAGTTTCATGACCGTGCCCTGTCCGAACTGCTTATCCAGCTCGGCAACCACATGCTCCAGAGCCTTCAGCTTTTCCTCTCTGGGTGATGCTGATGGCGTCTGGCTTTTTTCGGTTTTTTTACTTGCCATGCTGTTCTTCCTCATTCATGTTTATTACAGTGGCTTGATGGTAAAGCTCAGTGTATAGCTCCGGCTGGACGGGTATGTGTATTCCGGCAGGACCGGTGCTCCCCATGAATCATCCCCGCCGACTCCCTTGCGGAAGAGGGCAATGTCGAGAACGGTGCGGCTTGGTGCAGGCAGCTCATCCGGATGCCTTGCTGCAGTCAGCTGTTCCGGCAGGTACGGATGGCATGTGATCTCCAGGTCTTCACCATGCACTTCCAGGCCGTGTCCTTCATCGTCCGTAAGCTTCAGACAGTCCACACCCATCCGGTTCCCGCTCTCCTGCGGGTGAATATAGGGTGTCAGACCGTTTACGGCATCCTGACTGAACCAGCCCAGGTAAGCGCCGTGACACCTGTCCACGTAGTTCTCCTCCGGTCCCTTGCCAAAATAGGTCATATGCCGGAGGGTCGGTGACAGGACCAGCGACAGACCCAGACAGGGCAGGTCCGGCAGCCCGGACACACCGCGCCAGGCAAGCGTCACATGAAGCCCGTCATCATATGCCTCGTACTGCAGCCGCAGGTCCATGTCGGGTACAAGAGCATTGGTATAGGACCATTCAGCACCTGACTCGGTCACATTCATCAGTTTTCCGGTCGAGTACCGGCTGACCGCATGCCAGATCCCCTGTCTGCAGGCATCCTGGTTTCCCGTATCATTGTCGGTTGGTGCGCGGAACAGAGAGAGCAGAGGCGCACACTGCAGAAGTTCCTGGTTCATCTCATTTTTCAGTGAGATCAGGCCGGTACGTTTTTCCAGCATGGCGGAATAATCCACAGCCTGGATGCCCAGATTGGACGCGCCACAGACCAGTCCCAGGGGCTGGGGTGCATCTGAGGCGGGAAGCGTACCGAATACAGTCTGACCCGAGGAGAGCACGATGTCTTCCCCGATGGGATTCCCTGCGGTTGTGATCAGGTGCGCGGTCACGATCACTTCATGATCCTGGAAAGGCACACTGTTCATCGGCAGGTCCAGGTGTGCACGGCTGCCCGGTGTCATGGCAGGGACGGGAGCCGACCCCTTCATCCAGACTGCCCGGTCCAGCAGTATTTCAAACGCCATACGCACATGACGCATGGGTGCGAACAGCCGGCGGGAGCGGATCTGAACACCGGTCCGGTCCGGAATCAGGTCCATGTCACGGAAAAGGTAACGCACTTCCTGAGCTTTCGGGGACAGAGTGCGGTCTGAAAACAGAATCCCGTTGGCAATGAAGTTCCAGTCCGTTGGCCGGTCGCCGAAGTCGCCGCCATAGCGGTAACGGATTCTGCCGTCCGGCAGGTCTTCTGCCAGGCCCTGATCAATATAATCCCAGATGAAACCGCCCTGGTACATGGGATACCGGTCTTCCAGTTCGCTGTACTTGCTCATGCCGCCACAGGAATTACCCATGGCGTGCGTATATTCACAGTTGATGAACGGTTTCTGCGGATCTGCCTGCAGGTAGGCTTCGATTTCATCAGCGCGGCAGTACATCCGGCTGTATACATCACTGGTGTCCGGATACCGCATATCATGAACGATTCCCTCATAATGCACAAGCCTGGTCGGATCCCGGTGCCGGAACATCTCAGAGAGTTCATAGAGGTCCTTACCGCCATAGGATTCATTCCCGCAGCTCCAGATCACGATGCACGCATGGTTTTTGTCGCGTTCCTGCATATTCTTTCCACGGTAAAGCACAGCAGGCAGCCAGGCCTCGGAATCCGCCGGTACAGCATGCTCGGCATCGGTCTGTCCCCAGCTTCCGTGGCTTTCAATATTGGTTTCATCAATAACGTAGAGCCCGAGCCGGTCACACAGACGGTAGAATTCCGTTGTGTTCGGATAATGCGAAGTACGCACAGCATTGATATTCAGCTGCTTCATTTTCAGCAGGTCCTGGCGGATGGTCTCCGCGGACATCACGCGCCCGAGGCGGGTGTCAAATTCGTGACGGTTCACGCCGTGAAACACAATCCGCCTGCCGTTGAGACACATCACCTTATCAATCATTTCAAAGGCACGGATGCCAACCATGGTCCGGCTGACTTCGATTTCCCTGCCCTGTTCATCGGTGAGAAGTACCAGCAGAGTATACAGATAAGGCTCCTCATGGGACCACAGGTGCGGCTGGGGGATGGCTGCCGTCAGATGCATATTCGCTTCTGCTCTGGCACTCATGTCCAGTACGATATGGCCTTCGGCATCCAGCAGGCATACGCGCGCCTGGCCTGTGGGGCGCAGGATCTTCATGTCCAGTTCCAGACTTGCCCGGGTATACAGGTCAGAAAGTGGTGTGCGGACAAACAGATCCTCCAGATGGCTGGCATGCTCCAGGGTCAGGGTCACGGAACGGTGAATACCGGAATACCGCCAGAAATCCTGGTCATTGATCCAGTTGGATGCTGTATACTTGAAAACCCGCAGGCACAGTCTGTTGCAGCCTTCCACCGCAAAGGGCTTCAGGTCAAACCGGTGCGGAGTAAAGCTGTCTTCCGCATACCCGACAAAGCTGCCGTTCAGGTAAACGGCAACGGCAGCCTCTGCAGCACCAATGGTAAGGATCACGCGCGGGGATTCCAGGTCCTGAGCAGAGAGCGTGAACTCCCGGATACAGGTGACGGTCGGATTATCCTTGGGCATCTGTGGCGGGAGCAGGGGCTCATGCCCGTCCCAGGGATACTGTACGTTTACGTACTGCGGTGCATCCCACTGCGGGTACTGCAGCTGGAATTCACCGGGAATGGTGACCGGGAGCATAAGATGATCCATGACCGGGTCTTTCAGCATGGTATCGTCTGTCTGATCCGGAGACTGGTCAAACCAGGCTTTCCAGGTACCATCCAGGGAACGGACCAGACTGGTGGTTTCATTTTCAAGCTCCAGTACAGACGCAAAGATCTCGTGATCGGAACACGGGTCCAGCCGGCCGACAGAGCATATGGTCAGATCTGTCAGAAAATCATTGGAAAAGGTCATAAAAAAACCTCCCATGGAAGTGATGCGTTCATTATACATGACTTTCCATGAAAAGTCATCGGGGTAATGCCCGGAAACACTGGAATACAGAGCAGCAAAAAGACAGAGGCAGAGTTGCAAAGGCACCGGGCTTGCGTTAAGATGACCGGGAAGCGCAGGCTGCGCAGTCTGGTTTGGAAGGAGACAGAAGCATATGAAGCATTATCCCGTGACTCAAACGTCCATGAAAAACTGGTCCAAGGCATATCAGGCGAGCCCGGAAAGACAGCTGGCCACCATGGCCCTGTTCCGGAATCAGATGAATCAGGTTGATGTGCGTGCAGCAAAAGCCAGTACACTGCGGCATAAGTTTTCCGTGGAGATCAAGACACTGGATGTTACCAATCAGAAACACAGTGGCCGCTGCTGGCTGTTCGCTGCGGCAAACGTGGTACGCGAGAAAATTGCTGCAGACCTGAACCTGGATGCATTCGAGCTCTCTCAGAGCTATCTTGCATTCTGGGATAAGTTTGAGCGCTGTAATTATTTCCTTGAAAGCATTCTGGAAACAGCAGACCGGGAACCGGACGACCGTACAGTATCGTTTATCCTGCAGACCGGCGTACATGACGGTGGCCAGTGGGACATGTTCACCAATATTGTGGACAAGTATGGCCTGGTTCCCAAGGATGTCTATGATGAGACCTATCAGTCGTCCAATACCGGGGATATGAACCATTATCTGAACCGGAACCTGAAGGTCTGTGCCATCCGGCTGCGGAAAATGGTCCGTGCGGGCAGTACGGAAAAGGAGATCCGGACAGCCAAGGAAGAAATGCTCGGCAAGATCTATGCCTTCCTCTGCTCATGCTATGGCGAACCGCCAAAGAAGTTCGATTTTGAGTATGTGGAGAAGCCTACTGACGGAAACCCCGGGAAGTACCACCTGGAGCGTGACCTGACGCCCAAGGCCTTTGCCGAGAAGTATGCAGGCAGTCTCCTCAAGGATATGGTAAGCATCATTCACGCACCGACAGCGGATAAACCCTATGACCGGACATATACCATCCGTTTCCTGGGCAATGTTGTGGGCGGGCATGATGTCAGGCATCTGAACCTGGACCTGGACACGTTCAAGGCGGCAATCATCCGTCAGCTGCAGGATGGCCAGGTAGTCTGGTTCGGCAGTGATGTGGGAAAGTTCGGAGACCGCAATGAAGGCTTCTGGGATGATGAAGCTTTCGGAGCCGGGCTCCTGACCGGCCTGGACCTGGATATTTCCAAGGCGGATGCTCTGGACTATGGCTTCTCAGCCATGAACCATGCCATGGTCATAACCGGTGTGAACCTGCGGGATGGCAAGCCGAACCGCTGGAAGATCGAGAACTCCTGGGGCGATGAACACGGAAACAAGGGCTACTATATCTGCTCGGATTCCTGGTTTGACAGATATGTCTATCAGGCAGCCGTGCAGAAAAAGTATCTCGGTGAAAAAGCCGCTCTCACTGAGCAGAAACCGGTGGAACTCGATCCCTGGGACCCCATGGGCACTCTGGCCGACTGATACGGACAGAATGCTGAGCGTGTGACTGTCTGCAGCATGTATAAGCACATCCATGTGGCAGAGCCGTGGCAAGGAACGGCTCTGCCCTTTTACTCTGCAGTC
>ONWQ01000224.1 GCA_900321565.1 uncultured Eubacteriales bacterium | reverse complement strand
CATGGGCTCTCCTGTGGCCGGATATAATCTCATACTTTCCATCTTCGATTGATCTGACAATGAGTGGAGATAAAATACCAAAGGTGGCTATGCTCTCCGTAGTCCGAAGCATTGATTCATCATCGATTACTTTGAAAGGATGAATCTTGAATGGAACCAAGTCGACGATCCGAATCATTTGGATCTGATCTTTCTGCTTTTCTTCATCCATCGGCTTTTATCTCACCTCCTTATCCATATCTGCCGTAGAAATCATGGTTTACCTGAGCCTGATAGTATGCGTCTATCGTCAGCGGAGCATTGTAGAGCACTGTAAGCAGATACTGTTTCATATCCCGGATAGCTGTCGTATTCTCCTTCAGACAGTCGAGAACATAGCCGATATGGCTGGAATCCAATTTCATCAGTCTGCTTCTGACAACATCAGCTGGTTTGTCATCCCCTGCGATGCGGATTGTCTGCCGGTTTACGGCACAGGTCTCAACAAGAAGATTCAGAATGGCCTCTATGGTCTCACGGTCATAGAAGTTGTTCTTCAGAAGAATGTCATAATCAATCTGAGATCTGAAATAATCCTCATAGTCCTTTATCTTTTTCATCCCGTTCGATTCCCTTCTCGGAATGAAAGAAAGATCAGTATGACTAATATCAGTCTTATTATTATCAGTATTATTAGAGTGTTCTTCTGACATATCCTGAGATGGGTTTTTCACACCTCCAGAAGTTTCGTTTTGACACTTCAGGAAATGTCTTTCCCCATACTTATCCACAGTCCGATAGAAACTTTTTACATAGATCAGATTAGGTTTCCCAAGACCCTGACGCTTTCGTTCGATGAGGCCTATCTTCGTCTCCAGTTCATTCAGCAGTTGGATGGCTTTCTTATTACCGCAATTCATCCGTTCCTGAATCTCAGCCACGGTGAATATGATATAGACCCGGTTCAGCCTGTCTTTCCATCCGTTACGAAGGGAGATCCCCGTCCGATCAAGCAGCAGACAATACAGAAGCTTGGCTTCTGCTGAGATATCCTGAAAAGCCTCATGCTGAAGAAGGATCTTTGGCACTCGTACAAATGAAGACTCTTCAGCCTCCATGTCATAGATATAATCAAACACTCATACCACCACCTCCTGAATACTTATCAGCCTTAAGCGGATGTTTCCGGAAAACCTCAGAATCACTCTTGCCGTAAGGACATGTTGCATATAGACATCTTCGGTATTTGAACTCCGGATGATAGTACGGGCAGCGCTTACAGCGTGGAACTGCCTTATTGCGGTCAACAACCACCTGCCCCTCTAAAAGTCGTCTAAAATGCCTCTGTTCGCCTTTCTCACGCATCTTTAGGTACCTCCTTGTATCCGAGGACCTTTCTCATGCAAAAGCTCACACAAGGACCATATGTGCAGCCTTCGCAAGGAGATTTCTTCTTGGGGGATTCGGCAAGGTAATAGCAGTTTTCTTTTCCGAGAACACAGCCCTTCTTCCGATTCTTCCAGAAATAACATCCTCTGCAGTTTCCCGGTCGATCAGCGTAATAACGAACGCCGTCGATTATGGTCGTTTCTCTTTCCATCAGATTAACCTCCTTTATATTTTTTATGAGTTTGCAGAGATAAAACCAGATAGCGAAACTTGTTTCGTAATCTGGTTATGTAAAAGAGGTTCAATAAAACTACTTGACAATCATTTTGAGAAACGTATAATAAAACGATTTATACAGTACGTATAAATGGACGGCATGGGCAGAAAGGAGAATTTGTAATGTCATATGTTTTTGTGAACGCATCTGAATATGCCCGTTATAAGTCTGACTGTTCTGCAGTATTAAAAAGTACTTGTCATACGCTTAAAGAAAAAGGGATATCTGCACAGTTTACCCTTGTTGGTAGTGGAGCCAGAGGCCTGGTCACAAGGAATGGCAATGGGCCATTTGATCTGGATTATAATCTTGAAATCATTAAGGCACCAAAAGAATACTGGGATGATCTTCGTAAGCTTAAAGATACTGTGAGAGTAGCACTTGATAACTCCGAAGGTTTTGATTGCTTTTCTGATTCAAGCGATTCAACATCCTGCCTTACTGCCATTCTCCACTTTAATGACTCCCCAGAAATTGAATTCAGTTTTGATGTTGCAATCACAACCCGAAATGAAAACGGAAATCTTATGAGATTGATCCATAATAAAAACATTTGGGGGGTTGGATATGACCAGTATGTATGGAATGAAATCCCTAATTCACATAACATAAAGGAAAAGGCTGACATACTGAAGAAAACCAATATGTGGCTAGATGTCCGTGAAAGATACTTAATAAAAAAGAATACTTATCTATCCAGACACGACCATGATCACCCCTCATTTATTGTGTATGTCGAAACTATAAACGAACTATTTCATGAAATCTTCGACAGATATAAATCTTAAATAAGATACACAGACGAAAAGCCCGACTATGAGAATTACTCATAAATCGGGCTTTTATGTAAAAGATCCCCCCTGTGTCTGGAACCGCAATTATAACTGGCTGCTCTGAAGTGTTCGTTTCAAAGACTCCAGCTTCTTCTTTGATAGGGTTTTCAGGAACCCATCTATAGCTTCATCTACTACGATTGGATCAGGATCCCTCGGTTCGATAATGATCTTCCCGTTCTCACAATTAACAGAAATAAGGGTATTCATATCAAATCCATACTTACCCAACCACTTTCCTTTCAGAATAATCGTAGGTGTGGGAATGTAATTTCTACCGCTGGTTTCATATACTTTTAGCTTTCTATTTTCGCTCATCACATTTTCCCTTTCAAACCCGAAATGCATTGATAATTCAACGTTTTCTGTGCCTTTCGATTGTAGCCATTCTTTCAGCACGGCGTGCCCTGTGCTCATCGCTGCCAGCATATCGACGACCTCTTCGCCCCGCACCTCACCTACGAGGATGCGGTCCGGCCGCTG
>ONWQ01000263.1 GCA_900321565.1 uncultured Eubacteriales bacterium | reverse complement strand
ATTGCACTTTTGGAAGAATCAGCATATAATACTCACGAAGGTTTCTGCACGGGCGTCGCTGTGCAGTCGCAGGAAACGTTGAATACCGAAAGGATGCATGTTGCAGCGGATGCGGCATGCCGGCTTTCCTGTGATTCAGGAAACCATGCTCATGAAAGGTGGGATGACGGTGCGTGGCAGACAAAGCGCCAGTCTGGACCGGAAAAAGTTTTTTGGTGACCCGGTCCTCGTGGCAACCATCGTTCTGTTAACGGTTTTCCTCGTTCTGTTTATTCTGTATCCTCTGGCAACACTGCTGGTGGACAGTGTCCTTGTCCGGCAGACTGAATTGTATTCTGTGGCACCTCTTGTCACCGGGACGCCTGTCTATGTGAATGGAGACGGGCAGGAAGTGACCCGGGAGAATGATGCCATTTTCGTCAGGCTTTCCTCACCTGTGGAGGGAACAGAGGACAGGCTGGTCCCGCTGTATGCCTCGACGGGACTGTTTGCCAGGCAGGCACAGCTCAAGGATGCTGCGTCCGGCCCGCTGTACCTGAAGGTTGTGAACAGCCATGACCGCACGGTCTACCTGAAAGTGGATGACCTGCTCAGTGTGCAGAGCGTTCCCGCGACCTACCGGCAGAACAACCGGCTGATCAAGAAAATGGACGGGATTGAGCCGGAGGAAGTGTGCATCCAGATCAATGCCAATACCTGGACACTGGACGCTTTCCCGCGCATATTCCGGGATTATACGTTCAATCATGCACTGCATAATACACTGCTTCTGGGCGCCATTACGGGACTTGGCTCCCTGCTGATCGGGCTATTGTTTGCCTATGTGGATGTGTATGTGCATATACGCTCAAGGTTCGCCAAGAAACTGTTTGACGTAGTTTCCATGCTGCCCGTGGTCTCCCCGCCGTTCGTGCTGAGCCTTTCCATGATCCTGCTCTTCGGGCGTGGCGGACTGATCACAAGAAAACTTCTGGGCATTTATGAATCGGATATCTATGGGCTCTGGGGCATTGTAATTGTTCAGACGCTGACCTTCTTCCCGGTCGTTTACCTGATGCTCAAGGGCCTTCTGAAGAATATTGATCCGTCCATGGAAGAGGCTGCACGGGACATGGGTGCCTCGCGCTGGAAGGTGTTCATGACTGTGACACTGCCGCTGATGCTCCCCGGCCTCGGGAATGCATTCCTGGTCACCTTTATTGAATCGGTCGCCGACTTTGCCAACCCGATGATTATCGGTGGTTCATTCGATACACTGGCCACCACGATCTATCTGCGGATTACGGGCGGTACCTATGATATCAATGGTGCATCCGCCATGGCTGTGGTCCTGCTGGCCCTGACGCTGTTCCTGTTCATGATCCAGAAGTATGTCCTGGAAAAGAAGACGGCAGCCACACTGACCGGCAAGGCATCCCGTGTGCGTATGCTGATTGAGGACAAGTCCGTGCGCTATCCGCTGAGCATATTCTGCGTGCTTGTCTCCATCTTTGTCGTACTGATGTACATTGCCGTGCCCTTCGGCGCACTCTTCAAGCTCTGGGGCCGCGATTACAGTCTGTCCACCAAGTGGTTTGCCCAGATGTTCCGCGAGGGCGGCTGGAAGGCATTCCGGGATTCGTTCATCCTGTCCCTGATCGCGTCCCCGGTCACGGCACTGCTGTCCATGATCATTTCCTACCTGGTCGTCAAGCGCAAGTTCCATGGCAAGGGCTTTATTGAGTTTGTGTCCATGCTGGCCATGGCTGTACCTGGAACAGTTCTGGGCGTCGGCTTCATCCGCGGGTTTGCGGGCGGTGTGTTCCGCACCGGCTTCCTGCAGGGCATTTATGGCACCGGCCTGATCCTGATCATTGTCTTTGTGGTTCGCTCCCTGCCTGTGGGTACCCGGAGCGGCATTTCAGCGCTCCGGCAGATTGATAAGTCCATTGAGGAGTCCGCGTATGACCTGGGTGCAGGCAGCGGCAAGGTGTTTACCTCCGTGACCCTGCCACTGATCAAGGATTCCTTCTTCAGCGGTCTGGTGACCACGTTCGTGCGTTCCATTACAGCCATCAGCGCAGTGATCCTGCTGGTCACACCGAGATATCTGCTGATCACCTGCAGGATCAATGAATACGCGGAGAAGGGTGAGTATGGTGTCGCCTGTGCGTATGCGACCGTACTGATTGCGATCACCTATGCAGCCATCCTGATTATGAATGCAGTCATCAAGCGCTTCGGCACTAGCCGGACCACAGGCCAGTCCGCCTGATCGAGAGGAGAATGACAATGGCACAGAAAGAGAAAAAAGGAGTCCGTCTGGACCATATTTCCAAGATTTACCAGGATCCGAAAACGCATGCGGATTTCTATGCGGTCAATGATGTATCTCTGGAGATCGCACCGGGCAGTTTCATTACCCTGCTCGGACCTTCCGTCTGCGGCAAGACGACCACACTGCGCATGATTGCCGGGTTTGAGAGCCCGGATGCCGGAGAAATCTATCTGGGCGGCGAACCGATCAATGCCCTGACACCCAACAAGCGCGACACGGCCATGGTGTTCCAGAGCTATGCCCTGTTCCCGCATTATAACGTGTTTGATAATGTGGCCTATGGCCTGAAACTGCGCAAGGTACCCAGGGACGAGATCACCCGCCGGGTGACCGATATTCTGAACCTGGTGGAACTGAGCGGTATGGAACAGCGTATGACCAACCAGCTGTCCGGTGGTCAGCAGCAGCGCGTGGCACTGGCGCGTGCCCTGGTCGTTGAACCGGGCGTGCTTCTGTTTGATGAACCGCTTTCCAACCTGGACGCCAAACTGCGT
>ONWQ01000223.1 GCA_900321565.1 uncultured Eubacteriales bacterium | reverse complement strand
GCTCAGTGTTCTGACCCCGTCCGTGATTTCCCAGGATACCACATCGTCGTGATAGCGCATGCCCTGCGGCAGGTTCCGGAGCAGTGTATCCAGTCCGCCCTGTGAAGGCAGATCATAGGTCCGCACAACTGCATCCAGTCTGGCAAGGTCGCGTTCAGCCTGATTATTCAATGCATAAACCTGCTCGGTCACGTCCATGGCCCGACGGCTCAGGCGTGCTTCGTTCCGCGCATTCATCAGGGCCAGCATTCCAAGCACACTCATGGAAAGAACAACCATGATGACAATCAATGAGGCTGCGCCCGGTCCGAATGCAACCCGGCTTTTCCTATTCATCAAATGTTCCCTCCTCCTGCAGCTCAGGCTCTGCAGATGTACAGTACTTCTCACTCACAAGCGTGAAAAGCCTGGTATCCTGTTCATAGAAAGCGGATATTTCAGCTTTTTCGAGCATACCCTGCTCGTAGTCCTTCCGCGTCACTACCGCCTGCAGCGCAAAGCCGTCATACTGCCGCAACCAGACTTCGTGTCCGTTGTTAAACCCCATCCCTGCGAGTGTCTCTTCCGCACTCTGGGAAACATAAAGAGTGTCTGCAAGGTTCTGTGCTTCCTGGAGTGCTGTCGTTTCCACATGTGCACGCTCATTCTGTGCTCTGGCGGTTGCAAACACCTGCACCAGCACTGTTGCCGACAGCATGAAGAAAAGAATGGCGATCAGGATCTCCATCAGAAGGACATTGGATCTGCTTCTGTTTTGCATGCTCCACCCTCCTTACACCTGAGAGCATCGCAGTGCAATGCATACTTCCTGGCTTTTGCCATTCGCTTCCAGAACAACCGTGAGAAGTCCGGATGCATCCAGTGTGGCTTCCATACGATCTGCCGGGCAGATTTCTTCGCCATCCTCCGGATCAAACTCCCAGATTGCTTCCGTAAACCGCTCCCGGAGCATGCCTTCCCACACATACAGCTGTGTCTGATACTCCTCGCCGTCTATGGATTCCAGCAGACTGATTACAGGGCATGATTCGCCGGTGCTTTCATCAGTCCAGGTTTCCACCCTGATTCCATCCATGCGATCCATTCCACGTACCATGGAACGGACATAGGAGGTCAGAATCCGATATTCGCCGGTTTTTTCCGCCGAAGCAACCGTACCACGGTACATCTGTGCACTGAGCAGAACCAGAAGCGTGGACATGACTGCAAGCAGTCCCAGAATGACGAACACAAATACGCCTGTAACGCTCTGCTTTCTGGCATTTGCCGCATCCCTGAGCTGTCGGCTGAAACGATCATGCTTTTCCGTAATGCCCGTCACGGATCATCCTCCCTTTCCACTACAAATATATCCGGAAACTGGTTGGAGGCAAAGGCTTCATAAGTCACTGCATACCGGTTTTCATCATAGGCCAGTCCATACTCGTCCCGAAGATAATCAAGACTGTCCGGGTATGCTCCCTGAACCGCATAGCAGGTCAGGGCTGCTTTCCTGACAGCATCCCGGACAAACTGTGTCTGTTCTGCATCCTGAACGCGGCCCACATCGGATACCAGTATCACCGCACCGGCAAAGATGCATAGCATGATCACGACAATCAGCAGCTCACGCCATCGGAACCCTTTTGTTTTTCGCATGTTGATCCCTCCCGCCCGGTTACAGCATGGTTGTCAGGATCCCTGCCATCGGCAGCATAACGGCCAGCAGAACCGCGCCGATCACAATGGAAAGGAGTGCGATCAGGGTCGGTTCAATGATCGAAACCAGGCTTGTGATCCCATTCTCCACTTTTTCCTCATAGATTTCAGCAAGCTTACCCATGACTTCATCTTCCTTGCCTGCTGCAACACCCATATGGATCATACGGTCATGCAGGTCCTCAAACAGTCCTGCTTCCGTGATGGCATCAGCAAGCGCTCCGCCATGGTCAATCTTTTGCCGGATGTCTTCCACCTTATCAGCCGCTTCCTGATTGGAAAGCAGGGTCGGCAGGATACGGAAGGCTTCCGAAGTCGGGAATCCGGAATGAAACATCATGGACAGAACACTGGCAACCCGTGAAGCAGACAGGTTCATGCTCATTCTGTGGATAGCCGGGAAACACTTCTGTATCCAGTCCAGCAGTTTCTGCCGCGATGGTGTCTGCAGTATGATCAGTACAATCATGACAGCCAGGATGACCAGTGCAACCATGACCAGAACAATCCACCCAATCACGGAGCCCACCCGCATCATTCCGGCACCGCTTCCAGCGGTTACGCCCATTCCGGAAAGCACACGCTGGAAAACCGGCATCACTTTCCAGAGCATGATCCCGATGATCAGCACCAGCATCCCGCCCAGAACCAGCGGATAGGTCACAGCCGAAACGACCGCACTGCGAATCCGGTCCTCCCGGCCATAATACTCGCTCAGGCTGTTCATCACCTGTTCCAGCTGACCGGTCTGTTCCCCGACGCCGACCATTTCTGTCAGGTACTTAGGCCAGCGCGCATCCGCCTGCATAGCCTGATACAGTGAACCGGTTTCATTGACCACCTTGCTTGCTTCCTCGTACAGGTCTGCCACAGGACTGTTCTTGGCAGCACCGGCAAGTGTTTCCATTCCGTCATACAAAGGCAGTCCTGCACTGAGAATCAGTGCGACCTGGCTGCAGAAACCGCTCAGTTCAGCGGAGGAAATGCTCTGTTTCTTACCCATCATGATAACCCCTTCCTGGTCTGGCTCTATCAATAATAGCGTTCGGTTGCATATTTCCGGATCTTCATACCCTTGCACACGGCTACGGTCGGATCGAAAAACTCTTCCTTTCCGTTCACGACAGTGACCGTCCAGGCATGATACTGTTTGTCTGCATATCCGATCATAAGCCTGGCAGGTAATCCCTGTACGCGCAGCATGCATACCATCACTGCACTCAGGTCCTGACAGACGCCCATGGATGCATCCCAGCAGTAGTCAATGTCCGGCAATGTACCGGCTGTGATCGTCGTCGCCCGGACAAAATCATAGGAGAATCCGGACGTCATGAACTTGCACACCCGGTCGAAAATTTCCCGATCATTCCCCGCCACATCCGCACACAGTTCCTGAGAGCGATGTACCGCTTCCGTGTACTGATCATAATCCACGTACTGGTTTGGTACCAGAAACGGACTGTTCTCATCCTCCAGTGTTACACTCATGCTCATTTTCCCTGCCTGACTGTACTTACTGCCCTTTACATTTTCGAACAGTGACAGGGTATACTTTCCACTGCCCAGCTGCAGAGGAATCACCACAGCCGTACCATCTCCGGGGAGATCATAGTCCAGTTTCACGTCGCCTTTGCTCACGCGGAGCTTCAGACGTTTTTTGGTCTTATTGGCTGCATACGCATAGATATATCCGTCCTGTACATTACTGGCATCAATCCCGAGCTTCTGACTCTTCTTGGTCACCTTGCCGCTCATTTCCGGCCATCTCGGAACATTATCCGCAGCCGCATGCGCAGCAGATACTTGCATACATGGAATGTCTTCCATGGCCCGGTAAGACCCGAACAGGCTCAGGCATAAAACCAGCAATATACACAGACAGAGCTTCCGTCGCATGCTGCCATTGCCTTTGTGTCCAATATCGTCCATGACTGCAGTGTCCACCTTCCTCTCCGACAGAACTCATTCCCTGACCGGTGATTCCCCGCTCAGCATGAGTATGTTCACCCAGTTATCCTCCGAATCCAGGAAGATCACGCCCAGATTTCCGGGCGTGTCCGCCGTCTGTCTGCCTGTCACATGAATCAGACCTGTTTCCGGGTCCGCGTCCCGCACCGTGTACTCAGTCTGTTCAAAATAGTATGACCATTCAGGACAATATATGACAGCCGTGACAGCATCGCCACCCAGAAAGACATCCATATCAATCCGGTCACCTTTTTCCGGACGGATCACCAGGTCCGGATCGTTCCATGCCCTTGTCTGATCCACAACCGCCGTTGTATGTGCATCCGGTGGTTTCTGCTGCACCGTATCCGGTCCGACCAGGGACAGATCTGTTTCAGGGGCTTTCCTGTAGCAGCGTCCTGAGATCCCGTAACTGCCCGTCATCCGCGGCTGCCATGTTTCGGGTCCATGCACTGCCGGATTGCTGATAAGCCCTGGCGTCAGAATGATTCCCGGCTGCATCTCAACATAATAGCTCTGATCCCTGACCAGCGAGGTCAGCAGTCTCAGCCGGACCATAACGCCACCGCCCCAGAGAAGACTCTGCAGCCATTCATCCGGGATGATCTCCATGGTGACCCGTGATCTGTCGCTCGCATCAATGATTTCCAGAAGCTCCCCGTTTCCGTTATAGACATACAGAAGCCCGTACTCATCCCGGGCATGTGCATCCGGCAGATGCACATCTTCTCTTGGCAGGAACATATACAGACTGTCACAGTAATGCTGTGCAGGCGCTTCCGGGCACGGATACAGCATCATATACCCCAGGCTGTGTTCCAGGTCTGCCGCCGGGCGTCCCGGGTATGGCTGAGCCGGGCCTGTTCCGGCCGGCCACTCTGCTGCGGCTGCATAGCCTGCCCGGAAACCCAGCATAAGACACAGAAAGATGATCAGGAGCCGACGTACGCATTTCATGGTTCCATACCTGTCCATGGCACCTGTTCTCCTTCCCTGAGTTTTCTGGCCGCAACCACAAACCGGCCTTCCCGGTGGAACGTGCGGTTGCAGGTCGTCAGCGTGACACATTCGTCCCCGAAGCATACATCCACGCCTGTCTCATAGATCTGGTTTTTCCGCACTTCCTCGAGCCATGGTTCAAACTCATACTTTGTAGCAAAATTTGCCTGATACCGGAATCCCGATTCGTTTTCTGCCCATTTTGCTGACCGAAGCACGGCAAAGATCAGGTATGTATT